>DATBRX010000092.1:0-2329 GCA_036560085.1 Candidatus Limnocylindrales bacterium | reverse complement strand
CCGCTCGCGGCCAGCCGATCAAGCTCGTCGGTGTAGAGGCGATCGCCCGGCGTGCGCGCGCCGTAGGCGAGGTGGATGCGCGCGATCCGGTCGCGCCGCGCCAGCATGTGGTCGAGCAGCGGCCGTAGCGGCGCGAGGCCGATCCCGCCGGTGATGACCATCACGTCGCGGCCCTCGGCGAGCTCGACGGGCCAGCCGCGGCCCATGGGGCCGCGCAAAGCGACCTTGTCGCCGCGCTCGAGGTTGACCAGCGCCGCGGTCGCCGGCCCGGCGGCGCGGATGGTCAGCTCGAGCCCGTCAGGGTGGAAGCGCGATACGGAGATGGGCGGCACGGCAACCGCAGGCAGTCCGACCATGACGAACTGGCCGGGCCGGCCGGCGAGCAGCGCCGGATCGTCGGTGCCAAGGGTTAGCGTCACGACGTCGTGCGTCTCGCGCCGGCGGTCGGTCACCTCGACCATGCGCCAGGGCATGGGCCGGGCTGGCTGGGGCACTGCGGGCGGCACGGGCATGGCCGGCAGCACGGGCACGGCCGGCAGCGGTTCGATCCGTGGCGATTCGATCAGCGCTTCGATCACTGGCGTTTGCGGCGCCGGCGCCACGGCGAGCAGCTCCTCGCGCACGTCGATGCCCACCGGGCACCACGCGATGCAGCGCCCGCAACCGACACAGCCGCTGCTGCCGAACTGCGACCACCAGGTGCCGAACTTGTGGGTCAGCCATTGGCGGTACCGGTCGGCGACACGCGTCCGGAAGTTGCCACCGGCGACGCGCGCGAAGTCGAGCGTGAAACACGAGTCCCAGCGACGCTCGGCGGATGCGCCGGCGCCATCGAGGTCGGAACGCTGGCTGATGCTGGTGCAGAAGCAGGTCGGGCAGACGAGGGTACAGTTGGTGCAGGCCAGGCAGCGCTCGGCGATCTGGGCCCAGCGCGGACTGTCGGCAGCAGCCACTAATCGGGCGGGCAGACCTTCCATGGGGATTGGCGCGCCGAGGTTCTCGCGGACGGCAGCGACCTGGGTGGCCGCGGCGGTCGTCTGGTCGCCCGACGCCGGCGCGAGTGCCAGGCCATCGAGTGCGGCGAGTCCGGCGTCCGTGCCAACGCGCACGACGAAACCGTCGTCGAGTTCCGAGAGCGCCAAGTCGAACCCGTCGGTCACCTCCGGCCCGGTGCCCATCGACGTGCAGAAGCAGGTTCCACCGGCGACCGCGCACTCCACCGCGACGATGAGGTTGTCGCGCCGTCGCGCGGCGTAGTCGCCGTCGACCACCGGTCCCTCGAGCAGCACCTTGTCCTGGACGTGGAGCGCACTGATCTCACAGGCGCGAGCACCAAGAAACGCGAGCGGCCCGACCTGTGCCGGGGTGGGCCTGGGTGAGCGCGTTGCGCCTGCGCTGGTGTCGGCCGTGTCGGCCGCGTCGTTTGCGTCGTTCCAGGCGTAGGCGGTCAGCCGCGGCGGGAAGGTCCAGCGCTTCCACGATGTCGGGCCGGGCGGCTGGTCAAAGACGCGCTCGTCGTCGCGCTTGACGAGGCGCGCCTTGCCTGGCGCGACATCGATGCCCCAGCCGATAGGCAGCTGATCGGCGGTCTCTATCTCGTCGAGCATCACGGCGCCGTCGCGAACCGTCGGCCCGATGACCTGCCGTCCGCCGTCCTGGAGCCGCTCCATGAGCCTGCCCAGCTGCTGCCGCGGCAGGAAGAACGTTTGTGGCTCTACGGCGCTCACCATGGTTCGGCCGAGCGCTGGCTGAACAGGTCAAGCAGCTGCAGGCGCGTCCCTTCCAAGCGGCGCGCGACCGCCTTGAGCAGCACCGGGTAGAGCTGGGCAGCCAGCTCGGTGTTGGTGGCGATAAGCTCGCGCAGTCGCGGTCCGTCGAACTGGGCGAGCTCCGTGTCTGTCAGAACCACTGCGGTCGATGTCGCGCGGTACGGCGGCACCATCGCCGACCAGCCCACGACGTCGCCCGGCTCGATCGTGACGATCGATACCTGGCCGCGCTCGGGCACGCGCATCCGCAGCGACACGCGTCCATCGAGCACGATTGCCATGACGTCGTTCGTCTCGCCCTCGCGCATCAGGACGCTGCCGGCCCGAACTGACACGATGCGGCCGATCGCCGCCAGGGCGTTGCGCGCCGGGGCATCAAGTTCGTGGGTGAGCCAGGTAGCCGCGAGCAGCTCGCGCAGGTCGCCGTCAGGTGTCTTCACGGGCTGGTTCTGCAACCGGAACTCCCTTCTGCCCAATCCTCGGTGGGCGGCCGCGAGCCGGACGCGTGCCGTTTGGCACGAAGGCCCCGCCAAACGGACGAACTGGGCCGCCAGACGGGC
>DATBRX010000091.1:0-2783 GCA_036560085.1 Candidatus Limnocylindrales bacterium | reverse complement strand
GCTCGAGGTCGGTGAGCGCGGCCGCGTCCTCGAAGACGATCGCCGCCAAGCCCGCGCGGTCGAGCTCGCCGCGAGCATCAAAAAGGGCGCCACCGAAGCGCTCCCGGATCTCGGCCAGCGCGGGCCCGCCTGGTGCGGTGGCGGCGCGCGCGAGGGCGTCGGCATCAATCACGGTCCCGCCCAGCTCACCGAGAACGCGGCCGACGTTGGACTTGCCGCAGCCGATCGGACCGGTGATACCTATCAACAGCGGCCGGTTATCGCCATGGTTGCCACCCCGGTCTTCACCTTGGTTGTGGAGGTGGCTGTCGCCATTGCTCTTGGCCATCAGCGCGGCGCCTGGTCGGCCAGCATCAGCCAGGCATCCTCTGCCTGGGCGAGTGCGGCATCAACGTCGGCCAGCTCGCTGCTGACGCGGCGCAGCTCGACGAAATTGGCCTGCACGCGCGGGTCGGACAGGGCGAGCTCGAGCTGGCTCTTGCGCAACCCCAGCCGCGTCAGGTCATCCTCCACCACCTGGCGCCGCCGGCGGTAGGCGTCCTTCGACAGCCGCGGCAGGGTCGCCCTGGCGGCGGGGCGGGTCTTGCCGTTGGTCGGTGCCTTGGAGATCTCCGGCTTGAGCGGCTTGGAGGCACGTAGCGGGGGCGTGGCCGCCGCTGCGGACGAAGCCGGAGTCCATCCCGCGGCGACCGCAGCGCGCCACTCGGCGAAGCCACCCACGAAGCGCACCACGCTCGCCGTCTCGCCCGCGCCGTCGGCAACGATCCACAGCTCGGTGCAGACGGCCTCCAGCAGGCGCCGGTCGTGCGACACGACGATGACCGTGCCGGGTGCGTCACGCAGGAACGACTCGAGCGCCTCGCGCGCCGGGATGTCGAGGTGGTTCGTGGGCTCGTCGAGCAGCAGCAGGTTCGCCGCGAGCAGTCCGACCAGCGCCAGCTCGAGGCGCGAACGCTCGCCGCCGGACAGGACGTCAACCGTCTTGAAGACGTCATCGCCGCGGAACAGGAAACGCGCCACATAGGAGCGGGCGGGGCCTTCGTCCAGGCCGCCGCGCGTCATCATCGTCTCGAGCACGGTCGCGCCGCCGAGCGCCTCGGCGCGGATCTGGGCGAGGTAGCCGGTTTGCACCTTGTGGCCAAAGCGGATATAGCCCTCGAGCGGCGCTAACTCGCCGGCGATGGTGCGCAGCAGCGTGGTCTTGCCCGACCCGTTGGCGCCCACCAGCCCGATGCGCGCCCCGCGTCGCGCCTCCAGCCGCGGAACCTTGACGATGGGCCGCCCGGCGTAGCCAGCGACGACGTTCTCCAGGTCGAGCGCCACGTCGCCGGAGCGCGCAGCTCCCTGGCGCGCGAGCCCGTCCAGCGTTAGTGCGGGCCGGCGCATGGACTTGGGCGCGGCCGCGGCCTCCTCGAGCGCGGCCTCCAGGCGACGCTCGTGCTCGTGCATCTTGGCGAACTTGCGGTGGCTGCGGTACGTCTGCACCAGCTCGCGTTCGCGCTTGATCGTCTGTTGCGTGACATCCCCTTCGAGCCGTGACCGCGCATCGCGCTCCTCGCGCTGCGCGAGGTACGCGGCATAGTTGCCGCGGAATGCCTCTATCCGGCGGTCGCGCAGCTCCCAGATGCGCGCTACGACACCGTCGAGGAACGCACGGTCGTGTGACGCCACGACGACGGCGTCACGCCGAGCGGCCAGGGTCTTCTCGAGCCATTCGATCGCGTCGACGTCGAGGTGGTTCGTGGGCTCGTCGAGCAGCAGCAGATCGAGCTCGGCGACGAGCATGCGTGCCAGGGCGGCGCGCGTCTGCTGTCCACCGGACAGTTCGGTCGGTGGCCTGGGCCAGTCCGCGCGGGCAAAGCCCAGGCCGGACAGCGCCTCATCCACGCGCACATCGAGCGTGTAGCCGTCGCGCGCCTCGAAGCTCTCGCGCAGATGGGCATACTCGGCCGACTCCACGCCTGGCGGACCGGCCGATTCGAGCTCACGCAGGCGAGCTTCCATCTGCTCCAATTCCCCAGCGCCTGAGCGCACGGCCGCGCGCAGGCTCGATGCGCCGATGAAGGCGGCATCCATGTTGGCCTCTTGGGTCAGCAGGCCCACCTTGAGGCCGCGTTTGGCATGAACCTCGCCGCTATCGGGCTGATCGCGGCCAGCCGCGATGCGCAACAGCGTCGTCTTGCCGGCACCGTTAGCGCCGACGAGGCCGATCTTGTCGCCGTGCGCGACGGCGACGTTGATCGAGTTCAGGATCACGAAATCACCGATCTCGCGCCGCACGTTGGACAGCCGCAGGATGGCCATCAGGCGGGCCGCTCAGCGGCGGGCAGGCGCTGGCACCAAGAACAAAAATGCGTGGAGCGCGCGCCGATCACCATGCGTCGCGTCGGCCGGCCGCAGCGCGGACATGGCTTGCCGGTCCGGCCGTAGACGTTCAGGTAGTGCTGCATGTCGCCGCTGCCCTCCGGCGCTCGATACGAGTCGACGCTTGACCCGCGGCGGGCGATCGCCTCGTTGAGCACGTCACGCAGTGCAACGTACAGGTGCCTCGCCTGGTCGGCGCGCAGGTTGGCGGCGGAGCGCAGTGGATGGAGCCGCGCGCGCCACAGGGCCTCGTCGGCGTAGATGTTGCCCACCCCGGCGAGGAATGCCTGGTTCATGAGCAGCGTCTTGAGCCGACCGCGGCGGCCGCGCAGCATGCGCCGGAACTCCGCGAGCGTCAGCTCCTCGCCCAGCGGCTCAGGACCCAGCGTGCCCAGCACCCGCTGGGCGTCGGCCGGGCT
>DATBRX010000090.1:0-5019 GCA_036560085.1 Candidatus Limnocylindrales bacterium | reverse complement strand
GACCTGTCGGGCACGGCCGCGCACGCGCCGCTCGCCGCGCGCATGCGGCCGCAGGCGCTCGAGGAGTTCGTCGGCCAGGAGCACCTGATCGGCGAGGTCGGGGCATTGCGGCGGATGATCGAGCGCGGCCACCTCGCGTCGATGATCCTGTGGGGCCCGCCGGGCAGCGGCAAGACGACGCTCGCACGGCTTCTGGCGGAGTCGATCGACACACCCTTCGCCACGCTTTCGGCAGTGATGAGCGGAGTCGCCGACGTGCGCGCCGCGATCGCTGCCGCGCGCGAGTGGATAGCGGGTGGCGGCCGCTCGAGCGTGCTGTTCATCGACGAGATCCATCGCTTCAACAAGTCGCAGCAGGACGCGCTATTGCCGCAGGTCGAGGACGGCACGATCACGCTGATCGGCGCGACGACGGAGAACCCGTACTTCGAGGTCAACTCCGCGCTGCTGTCGCGCATGCGCGTCTTTCGCCTTGAGCCGCTCAGCAACGAACAGCTGCGCGTCGTCGTGGAACGCGCACTGGCCCATCCGCGCGGGCTGGCGGGGCGCGTCACCCTGGCCGAGGATGCGCTCGAGCACCTGGTCGACATCAGTGGTGGTGATGCGCGCTCCGCTCTGAACGTGCTCGAGGCAGCCGCCGTGATGAGCGACACGCCAACCCTGGCCGATATCGAGGAGGCCGCCCAGCAGCGCATCCTGTCCTACGACCGCGCCGGCGACGGCCACTACGACACGGTGAGCGCGTTCATCAAGAGCCTGCGCGGCAACGATGTCGACGCCTCGCTGTATTGGCTGGCGACGATGGTCGCGGCCGGTGAGGACCCCCGATTCATCGCGCGCCGCCTGATCATCAGCGCATCCGAGGACGTGGGCAATGCCGATCCCCACGCGCTGCAGCTGGCCACGTCGGCTGCCGCGGCGCTCGACTGGGTGGGGCTGCCGGAGGCACAGTACGCCCTCGCCCAGGCAACGGCCTACATCGCCGCGGCGCCCAAGTCGAACCGCGCCGGCACCGCCTACTGGGCGGCGATGGACGATGTCCTGCGCCACGGCTCGCTGCCGGTGCCGTCACACCTCCGTAGTGCGACGTGGCGCGAGCGGCGCGACTTCGGCCACGGCATGGGCTACGTGTACCCGCACGACTACATGGGGGCCGACGTCGAGCAGCAGTACCTGCCCGACGAGCTCGCCGAGCGGCGCTACTACGAGCCCTCAGACCACGGCTACGAGAAGACGATCGGCGATCGGATGGCCCTGCGCCAGGCCGCGCGCGAGGAGGCTGCCGGCAAGCCGCGGCGCGACCCAACCGCGCGGCCCAAGTCGGACGCGATGAAGGTCGCGGGCAACGTCATGCAGGCGCGCGACGGGAAGAAGCGCGAGATCGCCGCGCGCCAGAAGAAGGACGCGTCCGGAACCTAGGCGAGAAAGCCTTGCCTGCCCTCTAGTAGAAGGGCAGCGGCACCACGCGCATGACCACCAGTAACAGCCACAGGACAAGCATGATCCCGAGCAGCAGCGCCGTGACGATCAGGATGCGCCGCATGTCCTTGGCGACGTAGACATACTCGGTCGCGGCGCGCGTGGCGAGGAGGCTGCCGGCCTTGACGCGATGGCGCGGGTGGCTGCGCGCATTTGCTTCGAGTACCGCGGCAGCGGCCGCTGGGCGATCCTCCATCACGTCCTCGGCCGCTACCTCTGCCGCCTCGAGCTGGCTGGGCTGATCGACCACGGTCTGACGCCGACGCGGAGTGTTGGAGCGATCGGTCGCCGGTCGGGTGCCCGGTCGGTGGTGCGCGCGCGCTGCCCCGCGGACTTTCTTGGTCATCGCGGGCGAGTCTAGCGCCCCGCCTAGAATGTCGTCCGTGATCCCCGAGAGCATGGTTTCGAGCGTGGCGGTCGCCGGCATCGTCGTCGGCCTGGTCGGTCTGTTCGTCGCCATGTGGGCGGTGCTGCGACTGCGTCGAGTCAGCCGTCGTTTGGCCGCGCTGGAGGGCGTCTCGCCCATGGCGGTGCCGGTTGACGTCGATCAAGTCAACAAACTGGGCGATCAGCTCCAGGGTGCAATCCAGCGCGTCGGCGTGGTCCGCTACAACCCGTTCGAGGACACCGGCTCAAACCAGTCATTCGTGTTGGCGATGCTCGATGCCCGTGGGGATGGGTTCGTGCTATCGAGCCTGCACTCTCGCCAGGCGACCCGGATGTTCCTCAAGCCGGTCAGCCGCGGCAAGGCCGACGCGGCTGTTTCGGACGAAGAGGCGGAGGCCATTAGGATCGCCGCCGCGCGCTGATTAGGGGTGTGCCACGCAAGGTGGCACGTGGCCGCGCGACAGTGGGCGCGTGGTTGCAGAGAAGGCCCTTGTTGTTGACCCCGGGAAGGCCGTTGTTGGTGCCACTGCCCAGCCGCCGGTCAGCCTGGCAGCGGTGGGCGAGCTGTTGGCGGGGCTCAATCGCGAGCAGCGGCGTGCCGTCACCCACCGCGCCGGGCCGCAGCTCGTCATTGCCGGTCCCGGCACGGGCAAGACGGAGGTCATCACCAGGCGCATCGCCTGGTTGATCGCCACGCGGCGGGCGCGTCCCGCGGAGATCCTGGCTCTGACTTTCACGGATGCTGCGGCAGATGAGATGCAGGCCCGGGTCGACATGCTCGTGCCCTACGGCCATGCCGGTGCCGCGATCCACACCTTTCATGCATTGGGCGACCGGCTCGTGCGCGAGCACGCGTTCGAGCTCGGCCTGCCCGGCGATGCGCGTCTCATCAATCGCGCCGAAGCGATCGTTCTGTTGCGCGACAACCTGTTTGCGCTCGGGCTCGATCGCTATCGGCCGTTGGGCGATCCCACGCGTTTCCTGGGTGCCATGGTCGATATCTTCGGCCGAGCCAAGGAGGAAGGAGTTGACGCCACCCGCCTGGCCCAGCACGCCGCCCAGCTGGCAGGCCGGGCGCGGGATCCTGCCGAGCATGACGCGGCCGCGGCGCTCGCCGAACAAGCGTCGGCATACGCCGCTTACCAGCATCTGCTCGGACGGCACGGGCTGATCGACCACGGTGATCAGCTCGGTCTCGCCGCGCGCCTGCTGGCCGAACGCCCGAACGTGCGCCGGGACGTCGTCGGTCGCTACCGCTTCCTGCTCGTCGACGAATTCCAGGACATGAACCGTGTGCAGCTTGACCTGCTGCTGGCGCTCACGCCGGATGGCGGCAACGTGACCGTGGTCGGTGACCTGGACCAGGCTATCTATGCCTTCCGCGGCGCAGCGAGCGACAACGTGCGTCGCTTCAGCGCTGCCCACCCAGGCCTCGAGCACGTCGTCCTGCGACGCAATTACCGGTCGCGCCAACCGATCATCGACGCGGCGGCGCGTCTGATCGGCCACGGTCCTCGGCCGCACATCGACGGGGCGGACGCCCGTCAGGTGGCGGCGCGGCGTGCGCGCAACCCGCGACCAGTGCAGCTCGATACCTTCGTCACGTCGACGGACGAGGCAGACGGCGTGGCAGCTGCCGCAGCCCGGCGGATCGCCTCGGGCGTCGCGCCACGCGACATCGCGGTCCTGGCGCGCAGCAATGCTGAGATCGAGCCGCTCGTGCGCTCGCTCAACCTGGCCGGGCTGCCCGTGCGGACTCGCACACCGGCCGATTTCTTCGCCCAACCTGAGATCCGGCCGCTGGTCGCCTTCCTGCGCTGCGTCGCCGACCCCTCGAGCTCGATCGAGCTATACGTCCTCGCGACGGCATGGCCCTATGGGCTCGGCGGCGAGCGCCTAACCGAGCTGCTTGCCGATTCACGGCGCGCGCACCAGCCGCTATGGGCGGCGCTCAGCCGCCTGGCGGACGATCGATCGCTCCCCGGTGATGAGTTCGTGACCGCGGTACGCCGCCTGGTGGCGCACCTGCGCGCTGCCATCGACGCATCGCATCAGCGGACGGCGGGCGAGGTGTTGTTCGACCACCTGCGTCGCACCTCCGCGCTGGCGCGCCTCGCCGCCAGCGATGACGCGGCGGCCGCCAGGTCCGTCGCGCGCTTCTTCGACCTCGTGCGCTCACGCTCGGCGCTCCTCGCGGACGCTCGCGTCGCCGCGCTGGTGCCCCACCTCAACGAGCTGATCGACGTCGCTGATCCCGTGGCCGACGACGGTCCGCTCGATCTGAATGCCGTGTCGGTGTTGACCGTCCATCGCGCCAAGGGCCTGCAGTTCCGCTTTGTCTATCTGACGGGCATGGTCGACGGTCGCTTCCCGGTCCACTCGCGGCCGCCGGCACTTGGCGTGCCGTGGCACGAGCTGCACGCGGATGCTGCGTCGCCCGCCGAGGATCGTCTGGCGGAGGAGCGGCGCCTGTGCTACGTCGCCATGACGCGCGCCATGGATGAGCTCGTCCTGAGCACTCACCTCGCCAGTCCGGCTGGTCGCGGCCGGCGGCGGCCATCGCCCTTCATCGCTGAGGCGCTCGACCTGCCCGTCAACAAGGCCGTCGTGCAGCAAGATCAGGTCGGGCCGCTAATAGGGACGCCGCCCACGATTCCCGCCATGCCCGCAAAGGCGAGCGTCGCCGACCTGCCGGCGTCGTCATTCAGCTTCTCGATGCTCGAGGAATACCTCGATTGCCCAGAGCGCTACCGGTTGCGGCATGTGATCGGCTTGCCCACGCCGCCGCATCACTCGCTGACCTACGGCCGCGCCGTTCACGCCGCCGTCGCCTGGTTCCATCTGCGCGTCGCGGCTGGAGACACACCGTCCGATGCCGACCTCGTCGCCGAGTTCCGCCGCAGCTGGCTGTCCGAGGGCTTCTTGTCGCGTGAACACGAGGAGGCCAGGTTTGCGGCCGGGGTGCGCGCCTTGACCGCGTTCAGGGCGCGCGAGGTGGCAACGCCCGCGCCCGTGGTCGCAGTGGAGCGACCCTTCGAGTTCGCGCTCGACGGTATGCGCATCCGCGGCCGTGTCGATCGCCTGGACGAGGACGAAGGCGGAACAGTCATCGTCGACTACAAGACGTCGGACGTGCGCGACCAGCGCAAGGCG
>DATBRX010000089.1:0-4625 GCA_036560085.1 Candidatus Limnocylindrales bacterium | reverse complement strand
ACGAGAAGACGCGCTCATACGTCACGCGCCTCGAGGAGATGGTCGACGAGTCGGGATTACCGGCGGGCGACGAGCTGATCAGCGAGATCGAGCGCTTCCTGCGCGAACAGGGCAACGAACCGGGCCACGGCCAGGTCCACTAGGCCGCGCGGCCGGGCGCCCATCGCGGTTGTTTCTGGCGGTGCAAACAAAGGGCAAGGGTGGCTTCCGCAAGGATCTGCCGAGCGCTCAGGTTGGCTGGGTATACCTCGCTGTGCAACAGGTGGGCAGCTTGGGGACTCAAGTTGGCTTTTACTTCGCGCCTGTGAAACAAACGCGGACCGGGGTCTCGCCCGTGAGGAGCGCCGCGCGCTGGACATGGCACGACGCCGACTTCGCGGCGCGCCCTGAGGAGGAGGGAGAGAAGGCGCGGGGCCGCAGCTGTCGGCGTCGTTCGAGCCATAAGATCGGTCGGCGGCCTGTGCTCCAGCGCAGCGAAGGCTGGGGATTTGCTGTGAATCGGCCGGTTGCAGCGGGCTGAGTCATGATTCACAGCAAGTTCTAAGGTGAGGCGCATCAAATACCACCCGTGAACACGTCTGCCCTCCCCGTCCGCAACGACGCAAGAGCCGAGCGGCGCGGCCGCGTGCTCGTCGTGGACGACGAGGCGACGATCACGGAGCTGCTGTCGACTGCGCTGCGCTACATGGGCTACCAGGTGGCGACAGCGGCTACGGGCAACGCCGCGCTCGAGTCGGCGTCCAAGTCGCCGCCGGATCTGGTGGTGCTCGACGTGATGTTGCCCGATATCGACGGGTTCGAGGTGTGCCGCCGGCTGCGCGCCGATGGCGATTTCGTGCCGGTCATCTTCCTCACGGCGCGCGACGCAGAAGAGGATCGCGTCACCGGCTTCATCCGCGGCGGCGACGACTATGTGACCAAGCCGTTCTCGCTCGAAGAGCTGACGCTGCGCATCGGCGCGCTCCTGCGCCGAACGAAGACGGCTGCCGATTCGCCGGCCGAGCACAGGCTCAAGTACCGCGACCTGGAGATGGACGAGGATCGCCACCAGGTGTGGCGCGGCGGCACGGAAGTGCGCCTCTCGCCGACCGAGTTCCGCCTTCTGCGCTACCTGATGCTCAACGCCGAGCGCGTCCTGTCCAAGCAGCAGATCCTCGACCACGTCTGGCAGTACGACTTCAACGGCGACGACAACGTGGTCGAGACGTACGTCTCGTACCTGCGGCGCAAGCTCGATACCGGCCACGAGCCGCTGATCCGCACTGTGCGCGGCTTCGGTTACACGTTGCGCGCCGAAGCCAGCTAGCCCCTCCCCGGAATGACCCTCCGCGCGCGCCTCGTACTGGCGATGGGCGCGCTGCTCGCGCTCGCGCTCATCGTTTCCGGCGGCGCGGTCGTCAGCTTGACCCGAGCCAACCTGCTGGCCGACCTTGACCACGACCTGCTCACGGTGAGTCCGGCCGACGTGGCGCCGGGCGGCCCCCAGCAGCCGGACGCCACCGGGCGCCGCTTCGCGGTGCTTCTGTTTGACCGCGAAGGCCAGCGGATCCAGACCTTCCCGTCAGGCTTCAGCTCTTCGCCCGACCCGCTGCCGGACGTCACCATTACCGGCGCCCAGGCCGTGCCGATTGGCGCCGTCGTTGAGCGGCCGGCCACGGATGGGTCGTTGACTTATCGCGTGGTCGCAGTTCGTGCCCGGCTGGGCATTCCGCCGCAGGTGCTGACCGTTGTCTTCGCGGCACCAACGCGCGCGCTCGAGGGCACCATCGTGTCGCTCGTGCGCACCCTGGTGGTGGTCGGCCTGGTCGTGCTTGTCCTGCTGGTGGTCATCGGCTGGCTGCTCATCCGGCGCAACCTGCGAGCGCTCGAGCGCATGACCGCGACGGCCGAGCAGATCTCGGCGGGCGACCTATCGCAGCGCGTCGGGATGCCCGACGACGGCTCGGAGGTGGGCAAGCTGGGCCACGCCTTCGACGCGATGCTCGACCAGATCGAAACGGCCTTCGCCAGCCAGCAGCAGGCGCTGCGCGCCAAGGAGGCGAGCGAGCAGATGCTGCGCCAGTTCGTGGCTGATGCGTCGCACGAGCTGCGCACGCCGCTGACCACTGTGCGCGGCTATGCCGACCTCCACCGCGCCGGCGGGCTGGAGCAAGCGGCCGAGCTGGACCGGGCGATGGATCGGATCGGCAGCGAGAGCAGGCGCATGAGCGTGCTCGTCGAGGACCTGCTCCTGCTGGCGCGGCTCGACCAGGGTCGGCCCCCGCGCCAGGACCGGGTGAGCCTGAGCGCCCTTTTGTCCGACGCGGTGGGTGATCTGCGTGCGGTGGACCCGGGCCGGCCGATCACGGCGTCGTTGGCGGCGGACGTGACCGTGACCGGCGACGAGGACCGGCTGCGCCAGCTGGTCGGCAACCTGCTGGCCAACGTGCGCGTGCACACGCCGCCCGATTCGCCGCTGGAGGTTTCGCTCAGCTCCGGTGATCAGTCCGTGGTGCTGACGGTGGCCGACCACGGGCCGGGCATCGATCCCGCGCACGTCGAGCACGTCTTCGATCGTTTCTATCGCGCCGACGCGGGCCGCACTCGCGACCGCGGCGGCTCAGGCCTGGGACTCGCCATCGCCGCGTCGATCGCGGCGGCGCATGGCGGCACGCTCGAACATTCGCCGACGCCCGATGGCGGCGCCACCTTCACGCTGACTCTCCCGCGCCCCTGACCGATCACCGGGCCGCGTCAACCGGTGAACGTATCCTTCGACTCGATGACTGACACCGACTTCGAGACCAATCCCGAAAGACTCGCGCAGCGTTTCCCGGCCGACTTCACATGGGGCTTCGCGGCGTCGGCGTACCAGATAGAGGGCGCGGCAAACGAAGACGGCCGCGGGCCATCCATCTGGGACACGTTCTCGCACACGCCGGGCAAGACAGCCAATGGCGAGACCGGCGACGTCGCGTGCGACCACTACCACCGCTACCGCGACGACGTGCGGTTGATGGCGGAGCTGGGCGCCCACGCGTACCGCTTCAGCGTGTCCTGGCCGCGCGTCATGCCCGAAGGTCGCGGCACGGTCAACCAGCAGGGACTCGACTTCTACCGGCGCCTCGTCGACGAGCTCGCCGCGGCCGGGGTGGAGCCGACGCTCAACCTTTTCCACTGGGACCTGCCACAGGCGCTCCAGGACAAGGGCGGCTTCGCCAACCCCGACATAGTCGGCTGGTTCACCGACTTCGCGCACCTGATGGCGACGCGCCTGGGCGACACGGTCACCGACTGGATGACCTTCAACGAGCCCGCGGTGTACGCCTTCCTGGGCCACGCCGACGGTATCCACGCCCCGGGCCTGACCCACTGGCCCACCGCGATCAAGGTCGCCGACAACGAGCTCCGTGCCCACGCCGCGGCCGCCGACGCGATCAAGAGCGAGGTGCCGGCGGCGCGCATTGGCGTCGCGGTTGACATCAACCACTTCGCGCCGGCGAGCGATTCGGAGCGCGACGTGCGTGCAGCGGCGGCTTACCGCGCGACGCGCGACACGTGGTTCCTCGACCCCCTCTTCGGTCGCGGCTACCCAGCGCTGGGCGTCGAGCAGCATCGCGCGGCGGGACACCTCGAGGGCGTCGAGCTCGCCGATCCGCCGCACGGCCGGCTCGACTACCTGGGCGTCAACTATTACCGCCAGGAGACGGTCCACGCGAAGTCAGACTTGCCGTTCGACTGGGAGGTGCGGCCGCGCAAGGGCATCGAGCTGACCGAGATGGACTGGGAGGTCGTACCCGACGGGCTGACCGCAGGTCTGACCTGGTTGCAGCACGAGTACGCGCCGGCCGAGATCGTTATCACAGAAAACGGCGCCGCTTACCCGGACACGCGCGCTGTCAATGGCGAGGTGCAGGACGACGACCGCGTGTCGTACCTCGCGCGCCACATCGCCGCAGCCGCCGACGCGCGGGATGCCGGCGTGAACCTGCGCGGCTACTTTGTCTGGTCGCTGATGGACAACTTCGAGTGGAGCCTGGGCTACGGCAAGCGCTTCGGCGTCATCCGCGTCGATTTCGAGGATCAGCGGCGCACCCCCAAGCGCAGCGCGCGCTGGTATCAGCGCCTGATCGCCGCCAGCCGGCGCTGACGCCGGACAACGAAAAGCCGGAGAGCCCTCGTGAGGAGGCCCTCCGGCGATTGAGTGGGGTTGCCGACTAGCTGTCCGTGTTGGGCGAGGACTCGCCGAACATGAAGCCGCCCGGGCCGCGACCGTGATGCCCCGGCCCGAAGCCGGGACCAAAGCCGCGTAGCTGGTCGAGCGTGACCTGGCCGTCGTTGGCGATGCTGTCGAACGCGACGCGGAGTGGATCGTCAGCAGGCAGCTGGTCGATCTCGTCCTGGGTGATCACGCCGTCCTCGATGAAGCTCTCGAACAGCGCACGGCGCGCCTCCATGTCGGCCTTGAGCGCATCGACCTTGTCCGCCAGCGCCTGGGTGATGGCGTCCGACTGCGCTTGGGTGATCGTGTTGTTGCTGACAAGATCGGCCAGTACATCGGCCAGCAGGTCGCGGCCCGGATGGGCCAGCTCGGCGTCGCCGACGGTGACGGGCCCGCTGTCCTGGACGCCCAGCCCGAGCTGGCC
>DATBRX010000088.1:0-12821 GCA_036560085.1 Candidatus Limnocylindrales bacterium | reverse complement strand
CCCGGCCAGTCGGCCGCGATCGCCACCCAGCGCTTGCCCTTGGGCGGCTCCTCGATCAGAACGCGCAGCTCTTTCGCCATGCCGTCGAAGATACTTCACCGGATGGCAGCGCATGTTGGGGTGAAGGTCGACGGCTGGCTGGCGGAGCTCGGCCTCGAGCCAGTTGAGCGGGCCGAGCGCGAGGGCGCGACGTCATGGGACCTGGTGCTGGACGGGCGGCGGCGCCGGGGCGTTCGCGTCACGCTGATCTTTGATCCCGCCGTGGCCCTGGTCGCGTGGGTCCACTTCGGCCCCCCGCTGTCCGACAACTTCCGTAAGACCTACCGCCAGCTGCTGCGCTGGAACGACGAGCTGCCGTTCGCCAAGTTCGCGCTATCCGAGGACGAGCGTCCCATCCTGACCGCTGAGGTCCCGGCCGACGGCTTGACGAGAGACGTGGTCGGGACGCTGCTCGCGCGAGTGCTGGCGATCTGCGACCTGGTGCACGAGCCCGTCCTCGCGCTGGTCGGCGAGCTGCGGCGCAAGGACACAGCCCTCGCCGCGACGGAGCGCGAACCGGCCGGAGTTACGCTGCTCGAGCGTTATGCGGCGGAGCTGAGCGAGCTGACCTAGCCGCGTCTCAGGCGGTCGGTCCCGCGGATCCGAGCTTGTGCTCGATCTCGCGTACCTGACCCAGCATCTCATCGTCGGCCGCGCCCGACCGTTCGACAAGGCGCATCGCCTTGGCCATCCACCACGGTGCGTTGCTGGCGCGGAAGTGCTCGAGCGCCGCGCGACCGGCTGAGGCAGCGGCATCGCGATCGCCGCGCGCCAGCGCCAGGCGACCGGCCATCAACCGGTGGGCGCCGTGGCCGAGATTGGTCACCGATCCCATCCGCGCGACGGCCTCGTCGAGCGCTGCGAATGCGCGCGCCGCGCCATCAAGATCACCGGCCTCGAGCCACGCGCGAAAGACGCGGTCAAGGGCCGCGGACCAGCTCGGGCCTGAAGGGTCGTCGTTGTAGGACGCGATCCGCGGCTCCACCTCCGGCACGAGCTCCGGCCAGAGGCCGGCCGCGGCCATCTCCAGGTCCTGGGCGACGCGGATGACGCGCGAGTAGGGCGAGTCAGGGAACTCGAACTTACCTTCCAGCGAGCGGTACCAGCGGGCTGCTTCATCCAGCGTTGCGCGGTCACCGGTTGCGCCGGCGATAGGGATCAGGACGTGCCACGTCCGGACGGTCATCCGCAGATAGGCGTTGGCCTGGCCGACCTCGATCGCCCTGCCGCCGACCTCGCGGGCGCGCGCCCAGTCACCGCTCACGAAAGCGGCCTCTGCGGCGAGGTAATCCAGCCAGCCGGTTTCCTCGGTCAGGCCGTGCGACGCTGCCGTCTCACGCGTCCGCTCAATTGGGGCGAAGCTTTCCACTGCCCGATCGTCAAGCAGGTACATGATCGCGCTGGTCGATGCGCCCACGGCTTCACGCCAATCGCCCGTGGCCTGGGCCATCTCCGACAGTTCCTGCCAGTCGGCCATTGTGCCCCGACCCGATTCGGAGCGCAGCATCGTCAGGCCGCTGCGCGCCTTCAGCTCCACCCTGGGCTCGGCCGACCCACGTGCCAGCTCCGTGGCTCGCTCGAGGTCGCGCTCGATATCCGGCGACGGACCGCTCGCCCCCAGGCTGCCCAGCGCGCGCGCCGTGAGTAGACGCGCGATGGCCGCGCGGTCCTCGTCGCCAACCTCGGCGAGGGCCTCGTTGGCTATGTCGCGCGCGTCGTTGAAGCGCAGCTGCTGGTAGCGCACGTCGGAGAGCGCGGCGGTGCTTCGCGCGAGCCCGCTGCGTGCCTCTGCCAGGCGCGCGGCCGCCTCCGTCGCGCGCGCGGCCGCCCCGGCAGCCGCCCGATACAGGTCGATCGCCTTCTCGTACGCGGCGGCGCCCTCATCCATGTCGGCCGCGAACGCGGTCGCGTCACCCAGCTTCTCCCAGCGCCGCGCCCGAGCCAGGTCGTCTCCGTCCGGAGTGAGCTCGATCGAGCGCTTGAACAGCTGGCGCGCGGCATCGTGCGCCGATAACGCGAGGGTGCCCTGGCCGGCGCGCTCATACCAGTCGGCAGCGAGCCGGCGCAGTGCCTCACGCTCGAGTCCTTCCACCTCGCGCGTGAGCGCTGGGGCAGATTCGAGCGCGGCTGCGTAGTGACCGGCCATCTGTTCGGCGAGCTCCGTGGCCCGCTCACCGGCCGCACCCTCCAGCCAGCGCGCCAGCCGGATATGCAGTCGCGCCCTTTCGGCACGAGCAAGTGATGCGTATCCCGCATCGCGCAGCAGAGCGTGCCGGTATGAGAACGCGGTGCCGACCACCGGCTCGTCCACCGGGCCGACGACGAGCTGTCGCCGCTGCAGGGGCCCCAAGCCGCCCTCAGCTGCGGCACCCAGGGGCTGCAGCGCGCCTACCGGAAACCGCCGCCCGGCCACTGACGCGCGGCGGGCGAGGTTGCGCGCGTCCAAAGGGAGGTCGTCCAGCTGCGCGGCGTAGATGGATTGGACGCTCGTCGGCAGCGGGATGTCGTCCGCGCCAACGGTCAGCCGCCAGCGCTCGTCTTCGCGCACAAGCGTGCCGACGCTGACCCAGGTGCGCAGCAGCTCCTCGATGAAGAGTGGGTTGCCATCGCTGCGCTCGGCGATGCGTTCGACGAGGGGATCGGGCAGCGCGTCGCCCACGAGCGCGGCGACCAGTGAACGAGCGTCCGTGGGTGCGAGCGTGGACAGCTGGAGCAGCTGTCGGCCGTTCTCGGCCAGCTCGGCCGACCAGTCGGGATTGGCCTCGAGCAGCGACGGGCGCGTCGTGGCCACGATCAAGCGACCACCCGGCGGGCCGGCCGCGCCGCGCGCGACCGCGCGATCGAGGAATGCCAGCACGTCGCCGCCGGCCCAATGAACATCCTCGACCAGCCAGACCTGCGTGCGGCCGGCGGCCAGCGCGTCGATGCCCTCGAGCCAGGCGCCAAAGAGTGCCTCGCGCTCCTCCTGGGGATGCACGGCGGCACTGCTCGGGTCGGGCCATGCCACGGCGACGCACGCCTCCACCACGATGCCGCGGCGCAACTCGGGCACGCCCGCCGCATCGAGGGTGTCGATCAAGGTCCGCCGCGCCGCGAGATCGTCGCTCTCCGCCAGCGCCTCGCACATCAGGATCGCGATCGCGGCGAAGGGTGCAACGGTGTCGGCGCGGCTGCGCGTCCGTAGCACCAGCGGCGGCCCTGGCCGGCTCTCCAGTCGCGCGGCGAATTCGCGCAGCAGGCGCGATTTGCCGACGCCGGGTGGCGCGGCTATCAGCCAGCGCTCCACGCCGCCCGCGGCAGCACGCTCGTATGCCGCTTCGAGCTGTGCCAGCTCCGCCGCGCGGCCAAGGGTGGGCGCACGCAGACCGCCCATGGCCTCGTCGTGCGATGGCTCCTGGCGCCAGCCACTGACGAGTCGCGCCGCGACCGGCTCGGCCTTGCCTTTCAGCTCGAACGGTGCGGCTGGCTCCAGCTCTGCGATGTCGGCGACCGCGAGCGCGGTCTTTTCGCCGATCAGCACCCGGCCCGGGGGAGCGGCCGTCTGCAGCCGCGCCGCCGTATTGACCGTGTCGCCGGTGACCCGGCCGCTGTCGGCGCCGCCCGCTGCGATGACCGCCTCACCGGTGTTCACGCCGACGCGCAGCCGCAGGGCATCAGGCTCCAGGCCAAGCTCCGCGCCGATCTGCTCGATCGCCGAAGTCAGGGCAAGCCCGGCACGCACCGCGCGCGCGGCATCGTCGTCGCGCGAACGCGGCACGCCGAACACGGCCATCGCCGCATCGCCGATGAACTTCTCGAGCGTCCCGCCGTAGCGCCCGATCGTCTCGCGCACGGTCCCGAAATAGCGGTCCTGGATGGCCGCCACGTCCTCCGCGTCGAATTGCTCGGACAGCGTCGTGAATCCGACCAGGTCGGCGAACAGGACCGTGATGATCCGGCGTTCGACGTCCTGCGCGGCGTCCATCGCTGCCTCCATCGCCCCATCCTATTGGCACTGTCGGCAGCAATCGCCCGGCCGCGCGCTCAGCGTGCCTTCATACTTGGCGACCAATGACGTCACCCAAGCCCATCATGCCCGGCATACGGCGGACCCCGTCGCGCGACATCCTGAGCGGCGAGTCCGCCGACGTTTACTTCGCGCGCGCCGAGGAAATCCTGTCCAAGGAGGGCATGGACCCGGTCGTGGCGATGGAGGTCTTCTGTCGCCGCGACGCGATCCTGTGCGGTATCGACGAGGTCAAGGTCCTGCTCGCGCACGTCTTCAGCGCAAACGGCGACGGGGTCGTCGTGGAGTCCCTGTCCGACGGCGATCGCGTTGCACCCAAGGAGGTCGTTCTCCGCATTCGCGCCAGGTACCGCACGTTCGGCCTGTACGAGACCGCGATGCTCGGCATGCTCGCTCAGTCGACCGGCTGGGCCACGGCGGCGCGCGAGTGCGTTGACGCGGCCGCGCCGGAGCCGATCGTCTCGTTTGGCGCGCGCCACGTTCACCCGGACGTGACGGACAACCTCGACTACGCGGCGATCGTCGGTGGCTGCGTCGGCGCGTCGACGCCCGCGGGTGCGCGGCTGGCGGGCTTGAACCCCACCGGCACGATGCCCCACTCGATGGTGCTGATCTTTGGCGACACGGTTCGCGCGGCGGAGGCCTTCGACCGCCACATGCCGCCCGACGTACCGCGCATCATCCTCGTCGACACCTTCCGCGACGAGGCGGAGGAGTCACTGCGGGTCGCGGAGGCGCTGGGCGATCGGCTCTACGGCATTCGCCTCGATACGCCCAGTGAGCGTGGTCGCGTGACTCCAGACCTGGTCCGCGAGGTGCGGGCGCGGCTCGACCAGGCGGGCCACGGTCACGTCAAGATCATCGTCAGCGGCGGCTTTGACCCCACGCGCATCGCGTTCTTCAAGGAGGCCAAGGCGCCCGTCGACTCGTTCGCCGTGGGCAGCTACATCAGCGGCGCGCGGCCCATCGATTTCACCGGCGACCTGAAGGAGATCGACGGCCAGCCCATCGCCAAGCGCGGCCGGATCCCGGGCGTCACGCCCAGCCCGCGCCTCGTGAAGCTGGACCTTTCTGCGTGGCGCGCGACCGAGTCTTAACCTCACCGTGATGACTCCGGACGACGCCGAGCGGCTCGAGGAGCTGGCCGAGCGTGAAACGGCATATGGCCTCTTCCAGCGTGCCCAGGCGCTCCAGCGTAAGCGCCACAACGCTCAAGCGGCGGTCCTTCTCGAGCGTGCCGACCGCCTCGAGCCGCGCAAGGGCTCGATCGTCGAGGCGCTCGCCCGGGCCTGCTACAACAGCGGCCAGCACGAACGCGCCGCGGAGACCTTCCGCGAGCTGCTCGACATCGATCCGTCGTCCCACTACGGCCATTTCGGCCTGGGCCAGTCGCTCAAGCAGCTGGGTCAGACGGCTGAGGCGCTGGTCCATCTGCGTCTCGCGGTCGCACTCGCGCCCGAGAGCACGCTCTACCGCAACGCGCTCGCGCGGCTGACGCGCAAGAGCGAATGAACAACCGCTCCGCGCAGCTGCTCGCGGCGACGCTCGCGTTCCTGCTGATCGTGCTCGTCGGGGCGGCGATCTTCATCCTGCTGAGCCGGCCGGCGGTGCCCGGACCGACACCCACGCCATCCGGTTCGCCTGGCTTCACACCAACGTTCGGCCCCGGCGCCAGCGGGACCCTGCTGCCCACTGCCTCGGCGTCGGCCAGCCCGACACCAATCATTCTTCCGACCGACAGCCCCAGCCCGACCGTCCAGCCGACGATCACCCCCACGCCATCACCTTCGCCGACCCCTTCGCCCAGTCCGTCGCCGTCGCCAACGTTGCCACCGCCAACCTCCGAGGATCGGCACCTCACCATTGTTGGTTTTGGCCTCGATCGCCGGACCGACGTCGGATCGGTTCAGCGGACCGTGACGTTCTTCGTGGACGGCCCGAGCCTCATCAGCGCACGCCTGTCGGGCGTGAATGACGGCAAGGTACGGATGTGCCTGCTGCGCAACGAACAGGATCCGCAGCGCGAATGCATAACAGCCCATGGCGGGACGCTGTCACGCGCGGTGTTCGACGTGGGCCGCACGGCATGGAACGTGACCCTCATCGGCGCAGCCGAAACGCTGGGCCAATACGGCACGCTGGATCTCACGTTCAATGCGCTCAATCCCGAATTGCGCCTGGACTCCTTCCGGTTCAATGGCACCGGGGATCCGCGTAACAACGGCTTCGAGATCGTTCTTGGACCGAATCTCCTCGCCGGTGACTTCCACCTGCATGCCGAGTTCAGCGATGGCAGCCCGCATCCGTGGCACCTCCGGGTGGCGCCCGACGACGCCGCGGGTTTCGACCAGACCGGCGGGCCTTCTACGTTTGTGGACGTGACCACCGCCCTCGAGAGCGGGACCGTCTATTCGGTCCTGTTCGAGAATCCCGAGGCAAGCGCGTCAGTGCTCCTCGACAACGTCAGCCTGACCTGGCCGTAGGAATCGTGCCAGCCCGCTAGGGCAGCTTCACCTCGCCGGAGCGCACCAGCGCATCGAGCCACAGGATGCCGATGAGCGTCTTCGCGTCGTGGATCTCGTCGCCGCCGGCGCGCGCCAGCAGCTCGGGCAGCGTGTAGGCCTCCACGATCAGCCGTTCGTCGGGCTGTGGGCCCCGGTGGTTCGGGTCCGCCATCAGATCGGTCGCCAGGAGAAGCGTCATGTGCTCGCGCGCAAATCCCGGCGCGGTCCAGAAGCCACCCAGCCTGCGCCAGGTCTTCGCCGTGTAGCCGGTCTCCTCGTGCAGCTCGCGCGGACCGGCGACGGCCGGGTCCTCGATCGAGCCGTCATCAAGCTTGTCCAGCACCCCGGCCGGCAGCTCGAGCAGCACCGAGCCAGCCGCGTGACGGTACTGCCGTACCAGGAGGATGCGGCCATCGGGGCGTATGGCGAGAACGGCCACCGCGCCGGGGTGGAGGACGATGTCGCGCTGGCGCCGACTGCCGTCCGACGTCTCGATCGTGTCGAGCACGACCTGCATGTAGTTGCTCTCGCGCACCACTTGTCGGTCGACCAGTTTTTCGACGAGGTCCGATTCACGCTCGATTCGCATCGCTGAGGAGTATGCCAGTCCACGTCCCAGTACTTCCTTCTCATGGCGTATAGCCGCTTCGACCTGCCAAATTGACGACCTCGCGAACCCACCAGGGGGTCGTGCGCACTGGAGATGGACCAATGGCCAACGTCCGGCAGATCGCCTTCAGCCTCGTCGTGCTGGCGGCCTTCGTGCTCGTCGTCGCTGCGCCGTTCCGGTGGTGGCTCTAGCCACTCCCAGCGGGCAGCATTCATCTAATTGACCGGGCAACGGCGCGTACGAGAGACGCGCCGTTCCGTTTATCTGGAGGCCGCGCGGGGGCGCAAATAGGCGATGCTCCTTCTGTATGCCGTGATCCTTGGCCTGATGGCTGGGCTGCTCACGGGCGGCAAGCTCGCCGCCCTGGGCTCGGCCCATATCCGGCTATGGCCGGTGGCGCTGATCGGCCTCTTCGCGCAGCTGCTGCTGTTCAGCTCGCCGCTCGCCGTCGCCGTCGGCCCGTGGGGTCCCTCGCTGTACGTGGTGAGCACGGTGGCGGTGCTGATGGCCCTCGTCGTCAACCTCCGCCAGCCCGGCTTCTGGCTGATCATCGTGGGCGCGCTGGCCAACTTCGCGGTCATCGTCCTGAACGGCGGCCAGATGCCCGCATCGCCAGAGGCATGGGCCGCGCTGACCGGTGTGGCCGCCGTGCCGACCACGGACTTCAGCAACTCGGCGCTGGCCGGGCCCGACACCGTGTTCGCCATCCTGGGCGACAACTTCGTACTGCCGCCGCCCATTCCGTTCGCCAACGTGTTCTCGATCGGCGACGTCCTGATTGGCGCCGGCGGAGGACTGTTCGTCTATCAGCAGATGCACGGCCGCGTTCTGCCGCGCCTCCTTCGCGCGGAGCCGCGCGTCCGGCCTGCGGGTCGCGTTTCGCCCCGGGTGCCAGCCACGCATGGCTGACGCTACGCAGCAGGAGCTCGCGGCCGTCCTCGAGGAGCTCTGCCAGGCGGTCGCAGCGGATGGCGGGGCGGCGCTCTATCTCGATGACGGCGACGGCGCATTGCAGCGCGTCGCATCCACCGGGGCCTGCGGCCGTCGGCCGTCGAGGCTGCTCGACCGGTTCCGTGACGAGAGCCACGACAAGCACAGCCTCGTGCTGAGCGTCCCCGGCTCGGCGCCGGGCGTTGTCGTGCTCAGCCGGACGACGGGCGGCACATTCACGCAGCAGGATCGCGCGGTCGCACGACTCTACGTTCGCCGTCTATCAGAGGGCGCGGGCGCGGCCGGTGCGCCGCTCGCCCGGTCGGTCTGGACCCATCGGCTGGAGGCGATCCAGCGCATGGGTGCGCGGCTCAGCAAGCTGGGCTCGCTCGATGAGGTGGCCGCGACCATCTGCGCCGGCACGTTCGATGTCATCGGCCACGACGAGGCGCACCTGCTGCTGACCGATGAGAAGGGCTTCCTGCAGGCCGCGGCCCGCGCGACCGCTGACGGCCGCGCGCCGCGGATGCTGCCCGCCGACGGCGAGATCGCGCGCCACATCGGTCGCGCGTTGGTGTCGGCAACGCCGGTCCTCGTGCAGCGCCTCAAGGACGCCGGTCCCGGCCGTATGGCTCCCCACTCGCTGCTCATCGCGCCGTTGCTGCACGAGTCCCACGTGACCGGCCTGCTCGTCCTGCTGAGCGCTGGTGAGGCGCGCTTCGACGACGACCACCTACAACTGCTGCAGATCCTGGCCGACCAGGCCGCCGTCGCCCTCGAGAACGCGCGTCTGCTGTTCGGCCGCGACGAGCTCGTGCAGGAGCTCGCGGGCCTCCTCGATATCAGCGAAGCGGCAGGCGCGGCGTCCGATGAGGGTGAGCTCGCGACCCTGCTGGCCACGCGGATGCGCAGCGCGATTGATCTTGACGGCGCGCGGGTCAGCCGCTGGGACGAGGGCTCGACGTACCTCCGCCTGGTGGGCCGCGACGGTCGCGACACCGAGCAGGAAGTGGTCGAGCTGGCCGACGCGCCGCAGCGCTGGTTCGCGCTGCGCGATGGCCGGCCCGCGGTCCTGCAGGTTGATGCGCTTGATGACACTCCTGAGTCACGCGATCTGCGTGCGCGCGGCGTGAAGACGCTCATCCTGATGCCGCTGACCACCGGTGGCAGGACGATTGGCCTGGTCGAGCTGGTGGCGCTGCATCAGCCGCGCGCCCTGGGTGAGTCGCAGCTCAACGCCCTGGAGGCGATGGCCCGCCTGACCGCCACGGGGCTCGAGCGCGTGCGCCTCTTCGAGCAGCTGCGCAACGCCGCCGACACCGATCTCGTGACCGGCGTTCACAACCACCGCTACCTGCAGGAGCGGTTGCGCCAGGAGGTCGCCCGCAGCGCGCGCAGCCATTCGCCGCTGGCGGTGCTGATGATGGACCTCGACAAGTTCAAGCAGGTCAACGACCGCCACGGCCACGCCGACGGTGACCGCGTGCTGCACAACATCGGCGCCACGATCATGGCCCAGGTTCGCACCACCGACATCGTGGCACGCTACGGCGGCGACGAGTTCGTGGTCCTCATGCCCGACACGAGCGCCGAACGAGCCGAGCTGGTCACGCGGCGTGTCGTGGATGCCATCCTCGAGCGCCGCCACGAGCTGTCCAACGGCAGCCACGTGAGTGTCGGCGTCAGCGCCGGGTTGGCGCAGTACCCCGACGACGGACGCACGACGGCGCAGCTGCTCGCGACCGCCGACGCGGCCATGTACGAGGCCAAGCGCGGCGGCGGCCGCGTGATCGAACGCTTCGCGGCCGAGCCGCTTCTTGAGGCCGTCGCCCGCGCGGGTTAGCCCCGAACGGCCGCGGGTCGGTTGCGGCTAGTGGAGGGCCTTGCCGTCCGCGGTGTCGAAGAGCTTGATCTTGTCGATCGGCACGAACAGCTCCACCACGTCACCGGGGCGGACGCGATGCTCCGCACCGACGACTGCCACGAGGTCGTGCCCGCCGACGCGCACATGGAGCAGCTCCTCATTGCCGAGGAACTCGACCACGTCGCACGTGGCGCGGACGTGCGCGCCGGCACCCGGCGCGGCGCCGTTCATGATCTGAAAGTGCTCGGGCCGTATGCCCGCGGTTATCTCAATTGCGCCGCCGCTGGCGACGTTCCGGAGGCTGTCCGGGACCGGCAGCTCGACACCATCGCCCACGAGTTTGAGCGTGCCGCCGTCTGACTTGGGAGCGACGCTCAGGAAGTTCATGGCCGGGCTGCCTATGAAGCCGGCGACGAACTTGTTCACCGGGTTCTGGTACAGCTCCTGGGGCGGGCCAACCTGCTGGAGCACGCCGAAGTTCATGACCGCGATCCGGTCGCCCATGGTCATCGCCTCGACCTGGTCGTGGGTCACGTAGACGACGGTGGTGCGCAAGCGCTGGTGCAGGCGCGCGATCTCGGCACGCGTCTGGACGCGCAGCTTGGCATCGAGGTTGGACAGCGGCTCGTCCATCAGGAACACGGCTGGCTCGCGCACGATCGCGCGACCCAGTGCGACACGCTGGCGCTGGCCGCCCGACAGCTGCTTGGGCTTGCGGTCGAGCAGGTTGGAAAGCTCGATCGTCGCCGCGGCCTCGCGCACGCGCTTGTCGATCTCCGCCTTGGGGACCTTGCGCAGCTTCAGGCCGAATGCCAGGTTGTCGTAGACGCTCATGTGCGGATAGAGCGCGTAGCTCTGGAAGACCATCGCCACGTCGCGGTCCTTTGGCGCCAGGCCATTGACGACGCGGTCACCGATCTTGAGCGTGCCGTCGGACACGTCCTCGAGGCCGGCGATCATGCGCAGCGCGGTTGTCTTGCCGCAGCCAGATGGGCCGACCAAGACCAGGAACTCCTCGTCCTGGATATCGAGGGTGAGATCGTTGACGGCGGTGACTTCGCCGTAACGTTTGAAGACGTGGTCGAAAGTGACGGTCGCCATGACAACCCTCCAGAAACGCCGTAAGCCGGCACCGGCTTCGGTGCAATGCGGCTCGGCCGTCTCGTTGTGCGCATGCTAGGACCAATTACGATGCGCAGGCAACACGGAGGAAAAACCAGTGCCCGACTTCAATGGCATCGGCTGGCTCGGCTGGATCATCGTGGGCTTCTTCGCCGGCGCCCTATCGGGCGTGATCGTGCGCGACCGGACGGCAGGTGGCTGCCTGGCCAACATCCTGATTGGCATCCTGGGCGGCATCGTCGGCGGCCTGCTGGCGCGCCAGTTCTTCAACACCAACGAGGTTTTCGGCTGGATCGGCGCCTTCCTCGTCGCCTTTGTCGGCGCGGTGATCGTGCGCTGGCTGCTGGCGCTGGCGAATCCGCCTCGGCGGTAGTTCTACCTCCGCAGTAGCGCTCACGCGCACTGCTGCGCGTCGTCCGCGACCCCACTCTTTGGAGTGTGGTCGCTGCCTCCTTGCGGCCGCCTCGGCGGTAGTCGCCCCCAGAAGGGTCGCGTTACTTCTTCTTGGGCCCCAGGCTGATCGCGTAAGCCAGGGCGCGCTCCGCCCACTCGCGCGACGGCACGGTTCGTGAGCGCCATTCGGCCAGACCCACGTACTCGCGCATGGGCCGGCCGGGCATGGGCTCGAGGGCCCGACCACCAGCCGCCTCCAGCCCCGTCCGATCCTCCTCGCCCAAGCGGTAATAGAGCTCGTCGGCGAACAGGCACATGAACATCTGGTCGTTCGCGAAAGCCGCCACGCTGCCGAACATCGGCCGCACGCTGACCCGCGCGTCGTCGGGCACTACCGCGCGAAACGCGTCCTGTGCGTCGCGGCTGCTCTTGGCATGCGTGACCGCTGGCCCCTCGTGATCTTGTTCTGACATCGACTCAAGTATCGCAGCGCGCCGATAACCTCTGTGCGTGGTCGAGATCACGAACAATCCGGCGGAGAAACGGTGGGAGGCGCGGCTCGACGGCGAGCTGGCGGGCTACGCCGAGTACGGCGCGTCGCCGAGCCGGGTCGTGTTCACGCACACCGTCGTCGAGCCGCAGTTCGAGGGTCGCGGCATCGGCACGGCCCTGGCCAAGACCGCGCTCGATGCGGCGGTCGCGGCGGGTCGGCGGATCGTGCCGTACTGCCCATTCATCAGCGCGTACCTGCGTCGCCACCACGAGTACGACGCGTCCGTCGATTGGCCCACGACGCGGACGGAGGCGTGATTCGCGCGGTCGTCGGCTGGCTCATCGCCCATCCGCGGCTCACCGCTCTCCTGGGTGCGATCTCGATCTCGTTCTCCGGCATCCTGTATCGCGTCTCGGAGACGACGCCCGAGACCGCGGCGTTCTTCCGTTGCCTCTATGCGCTGCCGATCCTGCTCTTCGCGGCCTGGTTCGAGCGTCGTGAGCTCGGGGCGCTGCCCCGGCGCAGCCTGCTCCTCGCGGCTGGCGCGGGCGTGCTATTCGCGGTCGACCTCATCTTCTGGCACCACGCGGTCGACGCGGTCGGGGCCGGCCTCGCGACCGTGCTGGGCAACCTCCAGGTGGTCATCGTCGGCGTGGGCGCATGGCTCCTCTTCGGGGAGCGGCCCTCGAGGCGCGAGCTGATCGCGCTGCCGATCGTGCTCGCCGGCGTGGTGCTCATCTCGGGCGTGCTGACAGCGGACAGCTACGGCGCGAACCCACCGCTGGGCGCGGTGCTGGGCATCGTCGCCGCGTTCGCGTACGCGTTCTACCTGATGGTCATCCGCCGTGTCGGCCGGCGCC
>DATBRX010000087.1:0-1794 GCA_036560085.1 Candidatus Limnocylindrales bacterium | reverse complement strand
CGCCGATGAATCTCATGAGCGACGAGATGCTCGCGGCGTTCGAGGCCGCGCTGGCGTCGCTCGAAGCGGCGGCGCCGGGTGACGTCCGCGCGGTCGTCGTCAGCAGTGCCGTTGAGCGGGCTTTCTCGGCCGGATCGGACGTCAAGTCATTCGCGAAACACGCTGGCGCCGCCGGCCGGGCGCATCACACGCGCGACGAGGAGGTCTGCGCCCGCCTCGCGCAGCTGCCCATGCCGACGGTCGCCGCGATCGAGGCAAACGCGCTGGGCGGCGGCCTCGAGATCGCGCTGGCGTGCGACATACGAGTTGCGTCGGCGAGCGCCAAGCTGGGCCTGCCCGAGGTGCGGCTGGGGGTCACGCCGGGCGCCGGCGGCACGCAACGGTTGCCGCGCGCCGTGGGCGTGGCGCGCGCGAAGGAGCTGGCGCTGACCGGCCGGATCATTGATGCCCACGAGGCGGAGCGAATCGGCCTCGTATCGCGCGTCGTGCCCGCGGGCCAGGCCGTCGCCGCGGCGACAGAAATCGCGAACGAGATCGCACAGCGCGGTCCGCTTGCGGTGCGCGAGGTGAAGCGCCTGATCGACCTGTCGTCTGAGGCGGACCTGGACACCGGTCTCGCGGCGGAGATCGAGGCATCAGTACGCGTCTTCTCCAGCGCGGACATGCTCGAGGGCATGAATGCTTTCACCGAGAAACGACAACCGTCATACAAGGGCGAGTGAGGGGAGAGGGCAAGCCAATGACCGACCTGAGCCGATGGGGCGTATTCCTGCCGTCGTACATCTGGGCGGGCGACGGCCCCGATCGGGCGCGCGGCATCAAGGAGTTCTCGCGCGCCGTCGAGGATCTCGGCTTCGACTCGCTCTTCGTGACCGATCACCTGATCGCGGCCAAGCGGTTCTATTCCGTCTCGTTCCTGGAGCCGCTCACCGCGCTCGCAGTGGCGGCAGGTGCGACGAGCCGCGTCCGACTCGGGACGTCGATCCTGATCATGCCGCTGCGCCACCCGGTGATGCTCGCCAAGGAGTTGGCCACGCTCCAGTTCTTGAGCGAGAACCGCGTCATCCTGGGTGCGGGCGTGGGCTGGAACGAGTTCGAATATGCCGCGCTGGGCGTGCGTAAAGCCGACAGGGGCAAGCGCACCGATGAGATGCTTGACATCATGATCCCGCTGCTCGAAGGCGAGACGGTGACCTATCGCGGCGAGTTCTACTCGGTCGACGACCTGTCGATTGAGCCCCGCTCCGCCCAGCGGCCGGAGATCTGGATCGGGGGCGGCTCGCA
Organism: Candidatus Limnocylindrales bacterium; assembly: GCA_036560085.1. Taxonomy (GTDB): domain Bacteria; phylum Chloroflexota; class Limnocylindria; order Limnocylindrales; family CSP1-4; genus JALYGJ01. The sequence continues at coordinate 510 of DATBRX010000087.1, read as the reverse complement.
ACTGGCCGATCCCAAGTCGCCCGACCTGCCCAAGTTCGTCGAGTCGGTCAAGGCGCGCGTCCTGCGCACTGACGGCTGGATCCCGCGGCCGACGTGTCCCGTGCCGGAAATCGCCAACGACTGGCGTCAGCTCCAGGACTACTACCGCGTGCACGGCCGCGACCCGAGCGAGTGCGTTGTTGCCCACGAGAACTTCGTGCACGTCGTGCTGTCGAACGACCCGGTCAAGGTGCGTGAAGAGCAGCACCGCGCCTTCCTCAATGTAATGAGCAATGAACGCGGCCCTGACTACCTCGAGACGGTGTACCTCTTCGGCACGCCCACAGAGATCGTCGCGTCGCTGCAGGCGCGCGTCGACGCGGGCGTCGAGTACTTCATGCTCCACACCATGACGCCCGACCCGCGTCAGCTCGAGACGTGGATCAGCGAGATCATCGCCAACGTGAAGTTCCCGCCTACGGCCGGGCCGGTGCGCAGGATGGCCGTCGCCGCGGCATGACGCTGCGTGTC
>DATBRX010000086.1:0-14943 GCA_036560085.1 Candidatus Limnocylindrales bacterium | reverse complement strand
GTCAAGATCACGCCCGCCCATGACCAGGACGACTTCGAGACCGGTAAGCGCCACGGCCTGCCGATCATCGACGTGATGACCGACGACGGCCACATCAACGAGAACGGTGCGTCCTTCGCCGGGCTGACGCTCAACGACGCGCGGACACGCATCCTCGACGAGCTGCGTGAGAGCGGCGATCTGGCCGGCGAGCAGCCGCACGACATGGTGCTGGGCCGCTGCGAGCGCAGCAACGATGTCATCGAGCCGCGGCTCAAGACACAGTGGTTCGTGCGCACGCGACCCATGGCCGACAAGGCGATGGCCGCGGTCAACGAGGGCCGGACAACATTCGTCCAGGAGCACCACCGCAAGGTGTTCTTCGACTGGATGGAGAAGATCCACGACTGGAACGTGAGCCGCCAGCTGTGGTGGGGCCATCGCATCCCGGCGTGGTATTGCCCCGATGACCACATCACGGTCTCTGACGCGGCCGACGGACCAGGCGGGTGCGACCTGTGCGGCCGGCCCGCGGCGGAGCTGCGCCAGGAAGAGGACATCTTCGACACGTGGTTCTCCAGCGGCCTCTGGCCGTGGTCGACTCTGGGCTGGCCCGAGGAGACTGCCGATCTGGCGAAGTACTACCCGACCACCGTCATGGAAACCGGCTACGACATCCTTTTCTTCTGGGTGGCGCGGATGATGATGCTCGGTGAGTGGCTGACCGGCAGCGAGCCGTTCCGGTACGTATACCTGCACGGGATCGTGCGCGACCCGCTGGGGCAGAAGATGTCCAAGTCGAAGGGCAATGTCCTTGATCCGCTGGGCGTGATCAACGAGCTGGGCGCCGACGCGCTGCGCTTCGCGCTGCTCCACGGCCCTGAGCCCAGCCAGGATCAGAAGATGTCGCGGCCGCGGCTCGAGGACGCGCGCAACTTCGCCAACAAGATCTGGAACGCGGCGCGCTTTGTGTTGAGCGCCCGACCCAACGAGATGCCGCCCGACTTCTCGCTGGGCCTGATCGACACCGACCAACTCGGTCCGGCCGAGCACTGGATCGTGCAACGTTGCGAGTCCACATTGGCCGCGGCGGAGGCGGCATACGCGAACTTCGAGTTCGGCGAGGTCGCGCGGCTGCTCTACGACGCGATCTGGAACGATTTCTGCGACTGGTACGTGGAGCTGGCCAAGATCGGCCTGGGCGACGCGTCCGCGAGCGCGGAGCGCAAGCGCGCGATCTGGTCGACGCTCACCTGGGTGCTCGACCGCTACCTGCGCCTGCTGCACCCGCTCATGCCCATGCTCACGGAGGAGATCTGGGGCAAGCTGCCCCACCGCGCCGACGATCCGGAGCTGCTCATCGTCGCCCCGTGGCCGGTCGCCGCGGATGCGGCCGCGACCGCTGACCCGGCGCGGGCGAGCGGCGCGGCGGGGCTCATCGAGCTGGTCACGGCCATGCGCTCAGCGCGTGCCGAATCGGGGATCGAGGCGGGCGACATCCTGCCCGCGCAGATCTGGCTGGCGAATGGTCCCGCGCGCGACGCATACGGGGACATGGCCGCGGCCGTTGCGCGCCTCGCCCGCGTAACCGCGACGCTCATCGATGATCGCGCCGCGCTAGCAGAGGGCGTGGCCGTCGTAAGCACTGTCGCTGAAGCGCGGCTGACGCAGTCCGCAACGCAGCTCGAGCGCGAACGGGCGCGCCTCGACAAGGAGCTGCGCGAACTCCGGGCTCAGCTGGATGCTGCGCGCGCGCGGCTGTCTGATGCGAACTTCATAGGGAGGGCACCCACGGCGGTGGTAAATGAGGCTCGGAGACGCGCCGCCGAGCTGGAAGCACAGGTGGCGGCGCTGACTGCTCGCCGAGGGGAGGTCTAGAAATGCCAATACCGTTCATCGGCCGTAAGAAGAAGCCGGTACGAGCTGCACCCGAGCCGGTGCGCATCCCGCCCGACCAGATCGACGTGACCTCGCAGTCAATCAAATACCAGTACTACTCCATGAGCAGTCACGGCGTGCGCACGCCGGGCACCCACGATGTGCCGCAGCGTCTGCCGGCCCTGCTCAGCGGATTCGCCATCTCGCCCGTGGAGCTGATCGACCCCCTGCCGATCGACTTCGAAGATGCCGCGCCGTCGCTCGTCCGACCAGAGGCCGCGCTGCAATGGATCAACGCCCACCACGGCCGATCACCGCTCGGTCGCCAGGCACTCTTCGTGTTCGAGTCGCTCGACGTGGTCGATCTTGCCTACGAGACGTTCGCGCTCGCGCTGCTCCATGGCGAGCTCGACGGCGAGGGCTTTCCACGTTACGACGCGATCTTTGGCGGCCCCGTGAGCTACTGGGATGAATCGAGCGGCGACCTGGTCGTGCGCTTCCTGCTCGGCTGGGGCGGCGAGGGCATCCGCGGCGACACGCAGCGCATCGCCCAGCGGTTGCTGGCCCGGCTTATGGGCAATCTCCTGGTCAGTCACGACGCAACCGAGCTCGGGGCCGTCGCGCGGCCCGTGGCTGTCTCCGGCGCGCGCCACGAGCCGTGCTCGCACTGTGGCTTCCCGGCCATCGATCGGCGCGCCCAGTATTGTCCCAAGTGCGGCATGCGCCCGCGGGCCTAGAGACATGCCGCTGTACGACTACATCTGCGACAACGGCCACATCGTCGAAGTGATGCATGGAGTTAACGACTCCGGGCCGGCCAAGTGCGAGCGCTGTGGCGCCGAGATGCGCAAACTGCTCTCAACGCCGGCGATAGTGTTCAAGGGCTCGGGCTGGGCCAAGAAGGATCGCTCGAGCAAACCCGCACCCAGGGACAAGCCGGCCACCGACACAGAGGCGAAGCCGAGCACAGCCACCGATGGCCAATCCGCAAAGCCAGACACAGCCACAGACACAGCCAGCTCCGATTCCAAGCCCTGAGCCTCCGCCTGCGCCTGCGTCAGGGCCAGGTTTGATCTACCGACTGCGGGCGCGCGTCGACGCGCTGGTCACGGGGATCACGGGCCATCGCCGCGTCCGCCCGGTCCTGGACGTGATCAACACGGCCAACGACACCGGCGCGACTCTCTTCGCGGCCGCGCTGGCTTTCGGCACGATGTTCGCCTTCATCCCCTTGGTACTGCTCGTGTCGGGCGTGATCGGCTGGCTCATTGAAGATCCACTGCAGCGTGCCTCGCTGCTCGACCAGTTGATCAGCTACGTGCCGCCGCTGGCCGACTTCTTCCGCTCGTCACTCGAGGGCGCGGTGGCCGGTCGCGGCGCACTGTCGATCATCGGCCTGATCGGCCTGCTGTGGGGCGCGAGTGCCTTCTACGGCGTGCTCGACGAGGTGATGCGCCGCATCTTCAGCGGCGGCGGACTGCGCAACGAGTTCTCACGCCGCATCCGTGGCTTCGCCACGATCGTGATCCTGCTGCTTGTCATCGTCGGCACCGTCTCGCTGGGCGGTCTGTGGGCGACGCTCGACGAACTGGTGGGCGAGTTGTCCGTCTGGCGCTATGCAGCGCCGCTCCTGTCGCTCGTCGTCATGGTCCTGATCGCGCTCGTGGTGTATCTCGTCGTGCCAACCGCGCCGCCGAGCCTGCGCGCCGCTTTCTGGCCGGCGGTCGCGGCCGGCTTCGGCATCGGCCTGCTGACCAACCTGTTCAGCCTGCTGGCGCCGCTGCTCATCGGGGGCATGGCCGGCTTTGGCGTGATCGCCACGGTCTTCGGCGCGCTGGTGTGGCTGAACTTCAGCTACCAGATCCTGCTTTTCGGCGCGGCGTGGGCGCGCGTCAGGCGCGACCGCGAGCAATACGCGGGGACGACCGCCGCCTAGTGCGCCTGGGCCGCGCCGCAGCGGCGGCAGAAGTGCGCCCGCGCGGATAGCGTCAGGTGGCAGTTCGGGCACGGGCGCAGGCCCGCGGCGATCGCGTTCGGCGCGAGCTGCGGCGGCGGGGCAAGCAGCAAATGGGCCTCATAGGCGGGTGCGCTCGTCTGGGAGGACGCGGCGACGCTGACCTGCGGGTTGAACGCGATCTGGGGCGCGACTGGATAGGCGGGCAGCGGCGGCAGTGGGATCGCGGGCGCGTCGGCGGGGCGGGGTCGCGGCAGCGGCAGGACCGGCATGCGCGGCCGCTCCACGGGCTCCGGCTCCGGCTCAGGCTCAGCAGCAGCTACCGGTTCTGGTTCGGGCTCGGCGGCAGCTACCCGTTCTGGTTCGGGCTCGGACTCTGACTCGGCTTCGACTGCGAACACTGGGTCCGCGTCGAGGACCTCCACCGGCTCGCGCTCGAGCGCGAGCTCGATCTCAGGCTCAAGCTCCGCCTCGGCGAACAAGACCGGCAGCGGCTCGGCTTCGACCTCGGGCACCGTTTCCGCAACCATGGGTTCCGGCGTAGCGACCATGGGTTCCGGCGCAGCGACCAACGGTTCCGGCACAGCGACCAGCGGCTCCGGCACGACCGGCTCCGCCTCGATGACCACCGGCTCGGGCAGCGGCTCCGGGGCCACCTCGACGATCGGCTCGGGCAGGGGCTCGCACGTCTGGCACACACCTGCGGTCTCGTTCCAGCAGGCCGGGCACGAGTAGCCGCGGCAGTTGAAGCAGAGGCGCAGCCAGTCCTCCGTGGGTGCTGGCTGGTTCTCAGTGATGCCGACGGCGTCCAGCACGCGACGCGCAAGCAAACCAGCCGAGCGCGGCGCGGCCACCTCGGGCTTGGGCTGCGGCCTGCCGCAGCGCTCACAGAAGACGTCCACCCCCTGCATCTACGTGAGGATCGCGCACGGACGACTGCACCGGTACTCAACGATCAGTACCGCCTGCGCCTATAGATGGTCCCAACCGGCCGCGCTCAGGGCCGCTGGTAGACTCGGCGCCTGATGGCAGGCCCTTTGACCGCCGTCGAGCGGTTCTTCGAGCGCCTGTTCGAGCGCCCTGCGGCCAGGCTTTTCCAGGAGCGTGTCGAGCGCGTCCAGATTCAGCGCGGCATCGAGCGGGCCATGGAAGCCGAGCGCGTCGTGCGTGAGCGGCGGGCGTTCGTGCCGGCGCACTATCGCGTGCTGCTCAGCACCGCCGACGCGGCCGCCCTTGACGGTGACATGGCCAGCCTGACGCGCGACCTGGCGGAGCAGGTGCGGGTCTATGCCCGTGCGCATCAATACACCCTCCAGGCGCGGCCAAGCGTGGAGGTGATCGGCTCGAACGCCGTCGCGAGCGGTGACGTGCGTGTGTATGCCGACCGCGCGCCCGCTCCCACGCGCAACGCACCGACCGCCCCGCCGGAGCCCGCTCCCGTACCGGTCAACGCCGACGGCGACGATGCGCCGGATGTCGACGACGACGCCGCCACCGTGCCGGGCGCGACCGCCGTGTTCGCAGCTCCTCGACCTAACACGCCGCGCGCCCAGCTCGCCGTGCGCTCGCCCGGCCAGCCCGTGTCGCGGCTCAACGTCCGCCCAGGCACGATCCGTCTGGGCCGCGCGCTGGACAACGAGATCGTCCTGGCCGACGACAAGGTGTCACGCCACCACGGCCAGATCGGCATCCGCCTGGGCATGCTCGTCTACACGGACCTCGGCAGCACCAACGGCTCGTACCTCAACGGCGCGTTAGTGACCGAGATTGCGCTCGGGCCGGGTGACGTGCTCCAGATCGGCAGCTCGACGGTCACCGTCGAGCCAGCGCCTTAGACTTCGCGCGAGGACGTGGCCGCCCTCAACTAGCGCGGTCACCGACGACGCGCAGCAGTGCGCGTGAGCGCTACTGCGGAGGCAGAATCGGTCCCGGATGGACGTCTTCACTCTGAGCCTGTGGGCCCTGCGACTGGGCTTCGTCCTGGTCATCTACATCTTCTTCTTCTTTGTCGCGCGTGCCCTGTGGCGCGACCTGCGCGCGGGCGTGGCCGGAGCCGGCCGGCCGCTCGCGCGGCTGCTGGTCGTCGGGTCGCCGGAGGGCCGGCCGCCGGCGGGCACGTCGATTTCCCTCGACGCGGTGAACTCGCTCGGCCGCGACGTCAACAACTCGATCGTGCTCGACGACTCGTTCGTCTCAGCCGAGCACGCGCTGCTCACGTTCCGCGGCCGCGCCTGGTACGTCGAGGACCGCGGCAGCACCAATGGGACATGGCTCAACGGCCAGCGCATCGAAGGCCTCGCGCCGCTTGGCTTCGGCGACGAGGTGCAGATCGGTCAAGTGCGCATGCGGCTGGAGCGCCCGCGCCAGGAATGACAGCGGCTCTGACAAGGTGGGGTATCCGGCCCCGCCCGCGCTGGCTGGAGCTGCGCCTGCTGGTGGTGGTGGGTCTGGCGCTCGTGATCGGCTGGACCAGTCTCGAGTCGTTCCGCAGCGGCGCGATCGGGCCAGGTGACATGTCGTTGCTGGCGATCTACCTCGTGGCCGTCGGCTTGATCCACCTCGCATTCGTGATCACCGGCCGGCGCATGGACGAGATCCTCTTCCCCGCGGCGGCGCTCCTCGCCGGGCTCTCGCTGCTGATCATGAACCGACTGCCGCAGGACCTCGTCGTCCAGTCGGTCGCCGGTCTCGAGCTGCCCCTGGGCAAGTTGCAGCTGGTCTGGATCCTGCTCGGTTTCACGCTGCTCGGCGTGACGGCCGTGGTGGTGCGTAGCGACGGCTGGCTGCGCCGCTACAAGTACACCTGGGCGGCGGCCGGGATCGCGCTCCTGCTGCTCGTGTTCGTGTTCGGGAGCATCGTGGGTGGGGCACGCCTGACGCTGCACATCGGCCCGTTTGCCGGCCAGCCGTCCGAGCTGCTCAAGGTCATCCTCGTCGTGTTCCTCGCCGCCTACCTGGCCGAGAACCGGGCGCTGCTCGCCATGTCGAGCACGCGCGTGGGCGCGTTCAACCTGCCGCCGCTGCCCTATCTGCTGCCGATGCTCGCCATGTGGGGCCTCGCCCTGGCGATCGTCATCGTCCAGCGCGACCTGGGTGCAGCGTTGCTCTACTTCCTGGTGTTCCTGGGGCTGCTCTACGTGGCGACGCGGCGGATCGCCTACGTGCTGTTCGGCATCGCGCTGTTCCTGGCAGGTGGGGCACTGCTGTACGTGCTGTTCACGCACGTGCAGGACCGGATCAACATCTGGATCGATCCCTTCGCCGATGCCCAGGGCGCGGGCTACCAGGTGATCCGCGCCATGTACGCGTACGGCCGCGGCGGCATCCTGGGCACCGGGCTCGGCGCCGGGTTGCCCTCAGTGGGCGACGTGCCGTCCATCCCGGCGATCCACACCGACTTCGTGTTTGCCGCGCTCGCCGAGGAGCTGGGCATGCTCGGCGCCCTGGCGATCCTGGGCCTGTATCTCATCATCGCCGAGCGCGGTTTCCGCATTGCTGCCGCTGCGACCGACGATTTCCGGGCGCTGCTCGCGACCGGCCTGACGCTGGTCATCGTCGTCCAGGCGGCGATCATCACCGGCGGCAACCTGCGCGTTCTGCCGTTGACCGGCGTGACGCTGCCCTTCATCTCGTACGGCGGCTCATCGCTGCTGGTCAACGGCGCGGTCATCGGCCTGCTGCTCGCGTTGAGCGACCGCGGCACTGAGCACAAGGCGCCGGACGCGCGGGTGAACGTCGTTTCTCGGGCCGCGCAGCGCGCTCGCGCGGTCGGCGGCCGGATCGAAGAGGCACTGTCGTGAGCGGCCCGCGCCTCCGTCTGCAGCAGCTCCGACTCCATCTGCGGCCGCGGTTGCGGACGCGCGGCGCCGTTCCGTCGCTCCCCGCCGGCACCCTCGGCGCTCCGCCACGCGTCGGGCGCAGCCTGCTCTCGCTGTCGGTCGCGCTCGCGCTGGCGTACGCCGCGCTGGCCGGTGGCTTGGGGTACTGGCAGGTCGTGCAGGCCCAGGCGCTCACCGCCGACCCGCTCAACCCGCTCACCCTGGCCGCGGCCCGTTCGGCGCCGCGCGGCACCATCTACGACGTCAACGGCGTGGTCCTGGCGAGCAACGTCCGCGGCCCCAACGGCGAGCGGCTGCGCCAGTACGGGTACTCGATCGCCGCGCCGGTCATCGGCTACGCCAGTCCGATATTCGGCACCGCCGCGCTCGAGCGCACGTACGACGCGCAGCTGACCGGGCTCATCTCGCTCAGGCCGGGTGACGAGCTGCTGCGCAAGTTCCGCGGCCAACCGTATGACCCGTCGGACCTGCACCTGTCGCTAGACATCCAACTACAGCGCGTCGCAGCAGACCTGCTCGGTGACCAGAAGGGCGCGATCGTCGCCATCGAGCCCACCAGCGGCCGCATCCTCGCCCTGGTCAGCAGTCCCACCTACAACCCCAACCGCGTCGTCGATCCCGACGACGGCCGGCGCTACATGGCGAGCCTGCTCGAGCGCGACGACTCGCCGCTGCTCGACCGGGCCACGCAGGGCCTGTATGTGCCCGGATCGGTGTTCAAGATCGTGACGTCGATCGCCGGCCTGGATTCGGGCAGCATCACCGCGCAGACGACATACGAGAACCAGCCCGACGAGTTCGAGACCGGTTTCCTGGTTGACGGCTTCCGCATCCATGATTTCCCGCGCGACGTGCAGACCGACCACCCGCTGGACTACTACGAGGCGCTGGAGGTGTCGTCGAACATCTGGTTCGCGCATGCCGGGCTCGACACCGGCGCGGCCAACCTCACGTCCTGGGCAGCACGGCTGGGCTTCGGCGCGCGCATCCCGTTCGATCTGCCCACCTCGCCCAGCCAGATCAACGGTGGCGATGGATCGCTGAACGGCTTTCGCGATCGGGTCGAGCTGGCCAACGCGGCCTACGGCCAGGCGGAGGTACTCGTGTCGCCGCTCCAGATGGCCCTGGTCGCGGCGACCATCGCCAACAACGGCACGCTGATGCGGCCGTCGATCGTCGATTCGCTCACCTCCAGCGACGGCGGCGTGACGACCCTCGCCCCGCAGACGTGGACGCAGGTGTGCTCTTTCGGGACGGCACAGATCATCGGCGACGCGATGCAGCAGGCGGTGGAGGGGCGCTTCGCGTTCGCCGGCGCCGCGAAGGTGCCGGGCGTGCCGACAGCCGGCAAGAGCGGCACCGCGGAGATTGGGCCCGACGCCGCACCGCACTCATGGTTCATCGGCTTCGCCCCGGCAGATGCGCCGCGCATCGCGATCGCCGTGATCGTCGAGGGCGGCGGCCTGGGCTCGCAACGTGCCGTGCCCATGGGCGGGCGCCTCATGAGCGCCTATCTGGGCGTCCCAAGGTAGCTCTCGGCACTCTGGGTAGATCGGGAACCGCTTGGATCACTCGGGCGTACTATCTGCCAAGCCTTTCCTGACCGGGGCCCAGACGGCAGAGGGCAAGCTGCACGCGTCTGACCAGGCAGGAGGGGCCGCTCGCACAATGACCATCGCGCAGACGACCGACAAGGTCATCGCCAACGTCGAGAAGGTAATCGTCGGCAAGCATGCCGAGGTGCGCCTGGCGCTCGTCGCCCTGCTTTGCCAGGGCCATCTGCTGATCGAGGACGTGCCCGGCACGGGCAAGACATCGCTCGCCAAGGCGATCGCCAAGAGCCTCGGCTGCACTTTCCGGCGCATCCAGTTCACGCCCGACCTGCTGCCCTCGGACGTCACTGGCCTGTCGATCTTCAACCAGAAGACCCACGAGTTCGAGTTCCGGCCCGGGCCGATCATGGCCCAGATCGTGCTCGCCGACGAGATCAACCGCGCCACGCCCAAGACCCAGTCCGCGCTGCTGGAGTGCATGGAGGAGCGCCAGGCGACCATCGACGGCGTCACCTACCCCATGCCCGACCCGTTCCTCGTCATCGCTACGCAGAACCCGATCGAGTACGAGGGCACGTTCGCTCTGCCCGAAGCCCAGCTCGACCGCTTCATGCTGCGCATCCAGCTCGGCTACCCGCTGCCCGCGGAAGAAGTCCGCATCCTCGATGAGCACAAGAGCTCGCGGCCCATCGATGATCTCGGCGAGGTCGTCAGCGGCAAGGAGCTGCAGGAGATGCAGGCAGCGGTGCGCGACATCTACGTCGATGCGCAGGTGAGCGAGTACATCGTTCGCCTGGTCACCGCGACGCGCAACCATCCCGACGTCTATCTCGGCGCTTCGCCGCGCGGCTCGCTGGGGCTGTACCGCGCCGGGCAGGCCTTCGCCGCCCTGTCCGGTCGCGATTACGTGATCCCCGATGACATCAAGGCACTCGCGGTGCCGGCGCTCGCCCACCGGACCATCGTCAAGACGGCGGCGACGGTGCGCGACGTCGACTCGTCGCTGATCATCCGCGAACTGCTCGACAGCGTGCCTGTCGAAGTGCACGGCGTGCGCTCCGAGCGACCTGCGGCGGTCCGTCGGGCCTAGGTAGACGGCGATGGTCCGCCGAATTCAGCTACTGGTCGCGGCGATCGTGCTGGTCGTTGCCGCGCTGTCGACTGGTGCCCAGCTCCTGTTCTTCCTCGTATACCTGGGCATCATCGTCGTCGGCGGCTCGTACGTCGTGACTCGCTTCGGGCTGGCCGATCTCGAAGCCGGCTATGTCCTCGACCGTTTGCACGCCAGGGCCGGCGACATGCTCCGCGCCACGTACACCGTCCGCAACACGAGTCGTCTGCCCAAGCTGTGGCTGGAGGTCCACAACCCCACGACATTGCCCGTTGCTCTGCCCGGCCAGGCGATCACGATCGGGCCGCGCGGCGAACGCACCTGGTCGGTCCACGTGCCCCTGACGCGGCGCGGCCACTTCAGGGTGGATCCGCTCGCGCTGCGCACCGGAGACCCACTCGGCTTGTTCGAGTCCAACGCGGCGATCGGCGGCTACTCGACCGTCGTCGTGTATCCGCGCGTCGAGGTGCTGCCCGGCTGGCGGATGCCGCCCGCATTCGTGGAGGGCAGTCACGCGGACAAGGTACGTACACCGCACGTCACGCCGACCGCCACCAGCATCCGCGAATACCTGCCGGGCGACGCCTACAACCGCATCCACTGGAAGGCGAGTGCGCGCCAGGGCCAGCTGCTGGTCAAAGAGTTCGAGCTCGAGCAGACGGCTGATGTCTGGATCTTCCTGGACCTGCACTCACCCTCCCACACGGGCAGCGGTGACGAATCCACGCTCGAATACGGCGTCCGGGTCGCCGCTTCCATCGCCGCGCGGGCGCTCGTCGAGAACCGCAAGGTGGCGCTGACCGCGTCGGGCAGGCGCATCAGCCCCATCCCGGCCGATCGCGGCCCGCGCCAGTACCAGAAGATCATGGAGACGCTCGCTGCGGTCGCGGCCGACGGCGGCCGGCCGCTGCATGAAGTGCTTGTCGAGAACGTCGGGCGGCTGCGCCGGGGCATGACGGCGCTGGTCGTCACCGCCTCGCTCGACGCGCACTGGGTTCTGCCGCTCAACGGCTTGCGCCGGCGCGGGGTCGAGACGTTCGTGATCATGCTCGACGCCCCGGCCTTCGCAGGCTATGGCCAGCAGGTCGGTCAACACCCGCCCTCGGAGCAGGCGCTGAACGCGCAGCGAACCGCGCGCGAGGAGAGCCTGCGTGCGCAGCGCGCCCTGCGCCACGCGCTGGCGGAGCACGACCTGCGCTGGCTCAATGTCGAGCCCGGGGAGCCGCTGGCCTCGCAACTTGTCACGCGCGGCCCGCGGCCGGTCCTGGTGGCCGCGCGATGAGCCATAACCGAGCGCAGCAGGTCGTGGTCGACGACGCGTCCGAGGACTACGACGCGGACTGGCCGTTCACGCCGCGCGAGGGCTGGCTGTCGGTCATCGCCCTGGTAGTCATGATCACAGCCGTCGCCGTAGCGATCGACGATGCCCTGTGGGCCGGGTTCAGCGTCGGTACGCGATCGTCCCAGACCGGCTTCCTGCCTGCGGCGGCACTGGCGAGCGTGTTGCTCGGTTCCTACCTGGCCAAGACCACGCTATCGACGCGGCGCATCAACCTGATCGGCATCTTGGGCGGGGCTGCCGCCATGCTGTTCTTCGTCAGCAACGCTGTCAGCCGCTCGGCCACACTCGACGCCCGGCTGCACGACCTGAACACATCCGTGTCGGTCTTCGTCCACGACGTGTTCGTCCTGGGCACGCGCTCGACCGAGTCCTCGATCTTCCTCTTGATCATGGGCGCCGTCGTGTGGGGCGCCGGCCTGTTCTGCGCCATCACTGTGTTCCGACGCCACCGGCCGCTGCCAGCGATCGTGCTTGCAGGCACGCTGCTGTTGCTCAACGTCCTGCTCACGACGCGCGAGCAATACCTGCACCTGCTCGTCTTCGCCGCCGCGGCGCTCCTCCTGGCCGTGCGGCTCAACCTGCGCGAGCAGGCCGACGGCTGGCGTGTGCGCGGCACGCGCAACGTGTCGGAGATATCGGCATCGTTCATGCGCGGCGGAGCAGTGTTGGTGGCCGTCGCGGTCATCGCCAGCAGCTTCCTCGCGGCCAATGCCAGCTCGGCCCCGCTCGCCCGCGCCTGGAGCACCTGGGACGACGACCTGCTGAGCATCGGCTACACGATCAACCGCTGGCTCGGTGGTGTCACCGGCACCGCGCGTGGCCCGAATGTGCTGTTCACGCCCAGCCAGACCATCCGCGACTTCTGGCAGTCCTCGTCGGAAGAGGTCTTCAGCGCCACGGTCAGCGACGGCATCGGCCGGCGGTGGCGAGGCGCGACCTACGACTCGTTCGATGGCCGCTCGTGGCAGCAGCTCGATCGCCAGGCCAAGCTGATCCAAGCCGGCGATCTCCTTTTCGCGGGTACGCCGGAAGCTGTGGCACGGGCCGGCCGCGCCGAGATCACCGTCCAGGTGATGCCGATCGACTATGGCGGCGATGTCTTCGTCGCGCCGGCGCAGCCCCTCGACGTTAGCCAGCCGACGGAGCTCACGACGCGTGGCGCCGGTGGCGCGTTCGTGTCGGGCAGCCTGACCTACGGCATCGAGCCCGGCGTCAGCTACTCAGTCACGTCGCTCGTCCGAGCAGAAGGCGCGCTGACCGCGACGCGCCTGGCGAGTGCGGGCACGGAGTATCCCGAATGGGTCAAGCCGTACCTCGACATCCGGCCCGACTCGATGGGCGACGCCGTCGCCGACACGGCAGCCAAGATCGTTGCCGGCCTGCCATCGGCCAAGCGCGACCCTTATCACGTGGCCCTGGCGATCCAGGACTACCTGTATTCGTCGGGCGGCTTCTCATACACGACCGACATCCGCGGCGAATGCGCGGGCGAGCCGCTCCTGGACTGCTTCGTGCGCATCAAGAAGGGCTACTGCGAGTACTTCGCCACCGCGATGGTGATGATGCTCCGCGCCCAGGGTGTTCCCGCGCGCTATGTACTCGGCTATCTGCCCGGTCAACAGCAGGAGGACCGGTCCTGGCGGGTCACGCGCGGCGCCGCGCATGCATGGGTCGAGGTCTATTTCCCGAACTACGGCTGGGTCGAGTTCGATCCGACGCCGGGCAACACGGAGAACGGCCAGCAGCCAACGCGCCTGCCGATCGGCGACCCGCCTCCCCAGGGCTCACCTGGCCCGGACAACCCGGATCCGCAGGGCCCCGACAACCTTGACAACGACTGCCCCTTCAACGAGAAGACCTGCGTCGACGTGGATCGAGGGCAAGGGCCAACGGGTGCGCCCGCTGCTCCAGGCGGAGGCGGTCCGCCGCAGCCGCTCTTGATAGCGGCGTTGCTGGTGCTGGTCGCGACGGCCCTGGGGGCGTGGATTGCGTGGCGCCGCATACCGTCCACGCAGCCGGAGCTCGCCTACAGCGGCATCACCCGCCTCGCGTCGCGCCTGGGTTACGCGCCACGGCCGTCGCAGACGACCTACGAGTACGCGGCGCGCCTGGCTGACCTCGTGCCCGTTGCGCGGCCCGATCTGGAGCTGCTCGCCACGGCCAAGGTGGAGGCCGTCTACGGCCGTCGAGCGGCGGGCTCTGCGCTGCTGGTGCGGATCGGCGCAGCCTATCGCCACGCGCGCACCGGGTTGCTGCGCCTGCTGTTCAGGCGGCCCAAGTTCCGCCTGGGCCGCGGATTGCGCAGCGCCAAGGGACCAGGGGCCACCTCAGAGCGGCGCTAGCGGTTCACCTGGTAGGTCGCCGGACGACCGGCGAGGACATCGAGCACACCCTGGACCACTTCCAGCGACGCTCGTGCCTGTGCCTCGGCAGTCGAAGCGCCCAGGTGCGGCGTCAGTACGGTGTTGGGGGCGCTCAACAGCGGCGAGTCGCCCAGCGGCTCGTGCGCGAAGACATCGATCGCGGCGCCACCCAGCTGGCCACTCGTCAGCGCGACCGCCAATGCTGACTCGTCGACGACGCCACCACGGGCAACGTTGATGAGCAGCGCTCCGCGCTTCATGCGCCCCAGGCGCGGGGCGTTGATCAAGCCGCGCGTCTGTGCGACCAGCGGCACGTGCAGGGTGACGACGTCCGACTCCCGGAGCAGCTCATCTACATCGACCAGGCGCACGCCATAAGTCGCGGCGGCTTCCGCACTGACCAAGGGGTCACTACCCAGGAGGTTCATCGCGAAAGCGCGGGCGCGATCGGCTACCGCCAGGCCCACCCGGCCAAGGCCAAGAATGCCGAGCGTCTTGCCGCCCAGCTCTGTGCCCATGAAGTCGGCGCGGCGCCACTCCCCACGCCGCACCGACGCGTCAGCAACGGCTACGCGGCGCGCGAGGGCCAGCATCAGCGCCATGGTGTGTTCGGCCGCAGCGAGGGTGTTGGCCGTTGGCGCGTTGACCACCGCAATGCCGGCGCTGGTGGCCGCGGCAACATCAATGTTGTCGACGCCGACCCCGGCGCGGCCAACGACCTTGAGTCGCGTTCCGGCCGCGATCGCCGCGCCGTCGACCTGGACCTGGCTGCGCACGATCAGGGCGTCGTAGTCAGGCAGTAAGCCCAGCAGCTCCTCACGCGCCAGGTTGAGCCGAACGTCTACCTCGTGCTCCTGGGCCAGCCGGTCGAGCCCGGCCTGTCCGAGGGGTTCAGCGACAAGGACCTTCACCCGCCGGCGGCGA
>DATBRX010000085.1:0-3107 GCA_036560085.1 Candidatus Limnocylindrales bacterium | reverse complement strand
CCCGGTGGCCGCCTGACGCGGCCCGAGGACGTCGGTGAGGCGCTCATCGCGCTCGCGTCGCCGCACCTGTACTGGATGACCGGCAATGTGATCGGCGTCGACGGCGGCGAGGCCACCGGCGCCCGCCGCGGGGGCGCCTGAGCCAAGAAAGGGGCGGCCCTCTGGTATTGACGGGGGACGACGTCGAGATCGACCATTCGCCGCAGCCCAGTCGCTTGACGCAGGATGGGCTAGAGGGAGTTCAGCGGTGCGCAAACGGCTCGTTCTGATTTGGACGCCCGTCGTTCTTGGCCTGGCCCTGTTGCTTCCGGCAACGACCCTGGCCGGGCAACCAGCGACGTACGTTGTGCTGAAGAACTCGTGCAGCAACTCGGGCGCCGGACAGGGCTACGGGAAGTCCGTTATCCAGATTCAGCAGAACGAGTACGCCACGTCAGGCGTCAGGCAATTCCGCCAGCGTGCCTGGGCGCAGATGAAATGGGGCGGGTCGTGGCACATCGTCGATTCGTTCAACTGGCAGTACTCGTCCAAGTTCGCGAATAGCGCTGCCGACCACTCCTTTACCTTCAAGTTCATTGAGCATTGGTCGTCAGACCACCTCAGCTACCCGGCGCGGCTCAAGTGGCGCGGCGAATGGCTCAACGGCAACGGGGCGCTGCTCTTCTACAAGAACGTCTTCAGCTCGAGCTGCTAGCTAGCGCTCGTAGCGGAAGCACATCGGCAGGTGGTCGTCGACGAGCCCGACCGCCTGCATGAACGAGTACACGATCGTCGAGCCGACGAACTTGAAGCCGCGCTTCCTCAGGTCCTTTGACAGCGCGTCTGAAACTGCCGTCGTGATCGGGATCGTGCCCGGCTCAGCGGTATGCGGGAGTTTGGCTGGCGGCTGCGGCACCATGCCGACGAAGTAGGCGTGGAGCGAGCCGAATTCATCACGCACGCGCAGCGCCGCCTGGGCGTTGCCGATGGCGGCCCTGATCTTGGCGCGATTGCGAACGATACCCGCGTCCGCGAGCAGACGCGCTTCGTCCGCCTCGGTGTAACGCGCCACAACGTCGACGTCAAAGCCGCCGAACGCACGCCGGTAGCCCTCGCGCTTGCGCAGGACGGTCTGCCACGACAGGCCCGCCTGGGCGCCCTCCAGGGTGAGCATCTCGAAGAGATGCCGTTCGTCGCTCGACGGGCGGCCCCACTCGTCGTCGTGGTAGGCAACCATCAACGGATCGCTGCCGGCCCACCAGCAGCGCGCCACGCTCACCATAGCGCGGGCTCAGTACTGGAATAGCAGCTCGCGGTACTTGGGTAGCGGCCACAGGTCGTCGGCGACGATGGTCTCGAGCTCGTCCGCGATATCGCGCAGCGCGTTCTGCGCCGGGATGACCTCTTGGACGAACGCCCGCGCCTCATCCTGGACGGAGCGCGTCTCGTGCGCCGCGTGCTGCGCGTGCTCGAGCTTGGTGATCGCCGAGCCCAGTGCGTCGATCTTCTCGCCAAGACGGGTGGCCAGGTCTGCCGCAGCGCGTGACGCCGCACCGGCCGGCAGGAGCTGGCCCAGGTAGCGCACCGCCGCGGGCATGATCATCGTGCGCGCGATATCGAGCGCCGCGTTGGCCTCGATATTGCCGACCTTGACGTAGCGCTCCCAACCGATGTCGACGCGCGCCGCGAGCTCACGCTCGGACAGGACGCCGAACCGCGAAAAGATCGTCTTGGCCTTGTCGGTGGCCAGCGCGGGCAACGCGTCGACGGTGGTCTTGTTGTTGGGCAGTCCGCGTCGCTCGGCTTCCGCGTGCCACTCGGGTGAGTAGCCGTTGCCCTCGAACAGCACCTGCTTGTGGTTGCGCGCGATATCGGACAGGATCAGTTCGAGGCCGTCGAAGTCCCCCGGCGTGAGCGTGTCCAGCGCGTCGGCCAGATCGGACAGGGAATCGGCGACCGCCGTGTTGAGGATCGTCTGCGGCCAGTAGATGGGCGCCGACGAGCCCACTGCGCGGAACTCGAACTTGTTGCCCGTGAAGGCGAACGGCGAGGTGCGGTTGCGGTCCGTTGCATCGCGCGGCAAACCCGGCAGCGAATCGACTCCCAGGTCGAGCGACCCGCCGTCCTTGGACGCCGACGCGGGGCCTTGCTCGATCTGGTGGATGACGTCCTCGAGCTGCGAGCCAAGGAAGATCGACACGATGGCCGGTGGCGCCTCGTTGGCGCCCAGGCGATGGTCGTTGCCCGCGTCGGCAATGGCCGCCCGCAGGAGATCGGCGTGCACGTTCACGCCGCGGATGACCGCCAGCAGGAACGCCAGGAACTGGGCGTTGGCGTGCGGGTCCTTGCCCGGGTCGAGCAGGTTTTCGCCCAGCTCGGTCGCCATGGACCAGTTGTTGTGCTTGCCAGATCCATTGATTCCGGCAAACGGCTTCTCGTGCAGCAGCAGCATCAACCCGTGCTGGAGGGCCAGCCTGCGCATCGTCGACATGACGATCATGTTGTGGTCGGACCCGACCGATGTCGGTTCGTACACCGGCGCCATCTCGAACTGCGCCGGAGCGACCTCGTTGTGGCGCGTCTTGGCGGGGATGCCCAGGCGCCACAGCTCGCGGTCGAGATCCATCATGAACGCGAGGATGCGCTCCCGAATCGGGCCGAAATACTGGTCCTCGAGCTCCTGGCCCTTGGGGCTCGGGGCGCCAAAGAGAGTGCGGCCCGTGAGCAGCAGGTCGGGCCGCTGCTCGGCCAGGCGCCGATCGACGAGGAAGTACTCCTGCTCCGGCCCAATGGCTGTCAGCACACGGGTGGCGCGATCATTGCCGAACCAGCGCAGGACGCGCAGCGCTTGCTTGCCCAGCGCGGCCTGTGAGCGCAGCAGCGGGATCTTGTGATCGAGCGCCTCGCCGGTGAACGAAACGTAGGCGGTCGGGATGGTCATGGTGACGCCGTTGGGCTCGACCTGGAGGAATATCGGGCTGGTGACATCCCACGCGGTGTAGCCGCGCGCCTCGAAGGTGGCACGAATGCCACCGCTCGGGAAGGACGACGCGTCCGGCTCGCCCTGGACGAGGTTCTTGCCACTGAACTCGGCGATGGTCTTGGCGTCGCCCGTCGGCACGAGGAAC
>DATBRX010000084.1:0-2183 GCA_036560085.1 Candidatus Limnocylindrales bacterium | reverse complement strand
GTCGTCATGAGCAGCCAGTACCAGATGGCGCGGATCCAGGCATTCCTTGATCCCTGGGCCGACCCACAGGGCATTGGCTTCCACACCGTCCAGGGACTGCTGGCCATGGGTATGGGCGGGCCGTTCGGCATTGGCCTGGGCGAGGGCCGCCAGCCCGGCGCGCTGCATCTGCCCGCCGCGCAGAACGACTTCGTCTTCGCCCTGGTCGCCCAGGAGCTGGGGTTTCTTGGTGGCGTCGCGGTCATCGCGTGCTACTTGGTGCTGGCCTATCGCGGCATACGGATCGCGCTGTCGGCGCCCGACACGTTCGGCGCCCTGCTGGCGGTGGGAATCACCGGCTGGCTGACCTTCCAGGCATTCATCAACATCGGCGTCGTCGTGGTGCTGCTGCCGATCACGGGCATCACCCTGCCGTTCGTGTCGGCCGGTGGGTCGTCGCTTCTCGTGAGCTTCGCCGCTGTCGGTATCCTCCTTTCGATCTCGCGCGAGACCCTGCCCCGAGGAACCTGGAACGATGCGGATCCTGATCGCCGCCGGTGGCACCGGCGGCCACGTCTATCCGGCGCTGGCCGTCGCGCGCAGCCTGCGCGAGCGGGCGCCTGAGGCGCAGATCCGCTGGCTGGGCGGGCGGCGCGGCCTCGAAGCGAGCATCGTTCCCGCGGAGGGCTATCCGCTCGAGCTGCTGGCGCTGCGCTCGCTGCGCACCGTTGACATGTCGGTCCACACCGTGCTCGATCCCATCCGACTCGGCGCCTCGTACCCACAGGCGCTGGCCAAGCTGGCACGGCGCCGGCCGGACGTCGTCTTCACGACCGGCGGTTACCTCGCGATTCCGGTCATCGCCGCTGCGGCAACTTTGCGCATCCCGTCATTGATGTGGGAGGGCAACCTCGTGCCCGGACGCAGCGTTCGCGCGTCGGCGCGCATGGCGTCGGCCCTTGCCGTGTCGTTCGCCGAGGCGTG
This sequence comes from Candidatus Limnocylindrales bacterium, assembly GCA_036560085.1. Lineage (GTDB taxonomy): Bacteria > Chloroflexota > Limnocylindria > Limnocylindrales > CSP1-4 > JALYGJ01. The sequence goes on along the minus strand of DATBRX010000084.1, from coordinate 1,220 downwards.
CGCGCGGCTGCCCGGACCGTGTTTCGTAACGGGCACGCCCATCCGCTCGTTTGCCGGCCGCGACAAGGCAGCCGCGCGCGCCGCGCTCGGGCTCGAGCCGGACACGCCGGTGATGTTCGTCTTTGGTGGCTCGCAGCAGGTGCGCCGCCTCAACCGCGCGGTCTGGGACGCGCTGCCCACCCTTGTCGCCACCGCAAGCGTCGTTCATATGACCGGCGAGCCCGCCTATGCGGAGGCGCTCAAGACGCGCGAGGCGCTGGCGCAAGAGGTGCGCGGCCGCTACAAGCCGTTCCCGTTCCTGCGCGCTGAGATGACAGACGCGCTGCTCGCCGCGGACCTGCTCGTCGGCCGCGCCGGCTCTTCGACGCTCGCCGAGGCCAGCGCGCTCGGCCTGCCCATGGTGGTCGTGCCCTATCCGCATGCCAGCGCCCACCAGGTGGCCAACGCGCGTGCGCTGGCCGAGGCAGGCGCGGCGCGCATCGTCGCCGACGAGACCTTCGATGCGGCCGCGCTGATCGACGCCAGCGGCCTGCTGGCGCGGCCGGCCGATCTGCAAACGATGCGTGATGCCGCGCGCGGCTTCGGCCGGCCCGGCGCCGCCAACGCCGTGGCGGACCTGGTCATGGCCCTCGCGCAGCGCCGCCCGCTGCCAACGGTGGACGCGATCGAGCGCGCCTCGCGAGCGGCCGCGTGACGACGCCCGTGGCGTTGGAGCTGAGCGACGCCGACCTGACCCGAATCGGCACGGACATCCAGCGCCGGATCGGCGTCAAGACGTCGCGCCATGAGCCCCTCGCGCGCTTCACAACGATGCGCGTCGGCGGTCCCGCCGATCTCTTCGCGGAGATCCACAACCTCTTCGAGCTGCGCGCGATCGTCCGCTTCGCGCGAGCGCGCGAGCTGCCCCTGTTCATCCTGGGCCGTGGCTCGGATCTCGTCATCAGCGACAAGGGGATGCGCGGCCTGGTCGTCTACAACCGCGCCGAGGGGCACAAGGTCGATGGGAACAGGCTAACTGCAGATTCGGGCCTGCCCATGGCCAAGGCGGCGACGCTGTGCAAGAACGCCGGCCTGTCCGGGCTGGAGTTCGGGCTGGCGATCCCGGGGACGATCGGGGGAGCGGTGTGGGCCAACGCCGGCGCGCATGAATCGGATGTCCGCGCCGTCATCGTGGAGGCTGGCGTGCTGCGGGCGGATGGCGAGGTGACCCTCAGCCGCGA
>DATBRX010000083.1:0-15644 GCA_036560085.1 Candidatus Limnocylindrales bacterium | reverse complement strand
TGCATCTGGTCGCGCGCGGCGATGACGGCCGGACTCAGCTCGCGCTCTTCGGCGTCAAGGGGGACATCGGACATATGTGCATCATTGCACGCAATCAGGCGGCCTGAGGCCACTCCCCTGCTACCGTTCAGGCGCAGTGGCATTTGCGTTCGTCTTCCCCGGTCAGGGGTCCCAGTACGTCGGCATGGGCAAGCCCCTGTCCGAAAGCAGCGAGCGTGTTGCCACGACTATGGCCGCTGTCGACATGGTGCTCGATGAGCCGCTCTCACGCCTGATGTTTGACGGTCCGGCCGAACAACTCGACCAGACGATTAATTCGCAGCCGGCGATCCTGGCGTGTTCGATCGCGTATTTGCGCGCGATCGAGGAGCGCCTACGCTCGTGGGAACAAGAACTTCCGCCGCCGGCTTTCTACGCCGGCCATTCGATGGGCCAGTACAGCGCGATGGTCGCCGCGGGCGTCATCTCACTTGCCGACGGCGTGCGTCTCGTCCGTGAGCGCGGCAAGCAGATGCAAGCATCTGCGGAGGATGGTTCGATGGCCGCGGTGATCGGCCTGCCCGACGAAGCACTCAGCGCCCTCGAATCGGCCGGTCAACAACTCGGCGTATTCACCATCGCCAACCGCAACTCGCCCGGTCAGATCGTGGTCAGCGGTGAGCGCGCGGCGGTCGAAGGCGCGGCCGAGAAGGCCAAGGAGCTTGGCGCCAAGCGGGCGATCGTCCTTCCCGTCAGTGTCGCGGCTCATTCGCCTTTGATGAGCAAGGCCGCGGATGCGATGCGCGAGGTCCTCGCCACGGTGGCGTTCAATGACCCATCCGCGCCGCTGCTCGCCAACGCCGACGCGCGTCCCCTAACCACCGCCGAGGAGTGCCGCGCCGAGCTGGTCGAGCATCTCACCCGCGGGGTCGACTGGGTCAAGGCGGTCGAGGCCATGTCCGCGCGGGGAGTCGGCCGGTTCGTGGAAGTCGGCCCCGGCAAGGTGCTGACCAATCTGATCAAGCGCATCAACTCCGAATCGGAAGCAGTCGCCGTCGACGAGCAGTCGGCACCCGACCGATTCTTTATGCCTGAGTTCTTGTAAGGAGCAACCGCCGCACCATGGGAATTCGACGCCCCGACTTCAACCGCCGCGTGGCCGTCACCGGCCTCGGCATCATCAGCCCCATCGGCCAGGACAAGGACGCTGTCTGGGACAGCCTGGTCAATGCCAAGACCGGGCTACACCGCATCACGCGCTGGGATCCGACGCCCTACGAGGCCCAGATCAGCGGTGAGGTGAACGACTTCGACGGCACCAAGTGGATGGACTTCAAGGCCATCCGCCGGACTGACCGCAACGTCGTCCTTGGTGTCGCCGCGTCGAAGATGGCCGTGGCCGATTCCGGCCTCGAGGTCACCGACGATAATCGCGATGACATCGGCATCTACTTCGGCTCAGGCGGCGGCGGGCCGTACCTGCTGATGGAGAACCTCGAGAAGTGGAAGGCGAGCGGCGCACGCACCGTGTCGCCGTTCTTCATCGCCAACATGCTGCCCGACACGGCGTCCGGCCAGATCGCGATCGAGACCGGCATCCGCGGCTCAAACATGTGCATCGTCACTGCCTGCTCGACGGGCACGCACAACATCGGTGAGGCGGCGGAGGGCATCCGCCGCGGCGACTTTGTCGCGGCGATCGCCGGCGCGACGGAGAACCCGCTGCACGAGATGGTCTACATCGGCTTCTCGAATATGCGCGGCATGGGCAAGCCGCGCGATGGCGAACCCGTGGAGACCGTGTCGCGGCCGTTCGACAAGACGCGCGACGGCTTCGTGCTGGGCGAGGGCAGCGGCGCGCTGGTGCTCGAGGACCTCGAGTACGCCAAGGCGCGCGGCGCGACGATCTATGCCGAGGTCGTGGGCTATGGCTCCGCGGCCGATGCGTGGGATCTAATCCAGCCGGTCGAGCAGGGCGACGGTGCCCGCCGGGCAATGATCCAGGCACTCGAGCGCCACGGAGTGCCCGCCGACCAGGTCGACCTGATCAATCCGCACGGCACATCAACGCCACTCGGCGATCTGCGCGAGGCACAGGCCATCTGGGCAACATTCGGCGACCACACGCCCAACGTTGCGATTTCCGCGACCAAGTCGCTGACCGGCCACCTGATGGGTGCGGCCGGCGCCGTCGAGGGTGTCTTCACCGTGTTGAGCGTGTATCACCAGACGGCACCGGCGACGGCGAACTACCGCGACGACGATCCGGAGATCAACCTCAACGTCGTCCACGGTGAGGCCAAGAAGATGGAGATTCGCTACGCGATGAGCGACAACATCGGCCTCGGCGGCCACAACGGCGCGGTCATCTTCAAGCGCTACGAGGGCGACTGACGGCCGCTCCCCAGCGCCGTTTTGGTCACCTGGTCCTCAGCCATCACTTTGGCCCGTTTCTCGCCGATAGCGAGAGCGCGCCATCATGTCGTTGCGTTTCTGGCGCAGAACCACAAATCGCACCAAGCGACCGTGATAGGCCGTGCCCGTCTCGCCACTACCGAGAATTGAGCCAAAGCACGTGACGACGAAGCTCGACGCAGCAGCCGCGCGGCGGATTGCGGTCGCGGCCGCGCTCCTCGGGGCACGCCCTCTGCCGCCGGCGACCGATTCCGTGGTCGAAGTGGCGCGCCATTTCGGGGGCATCCAGATCGACCCGACGCGGACCGTCGAGCGGACGCAGCACCTCGTGCTATGGAGCCGCATCAGCGGCTACGAGCGAACCCTGCTCGATCGCGTCCTGGCCGAGCGGCGTGCATTCGAGTTCGACGCCTTCATCGTGCCGGTAGAACGCCTCCCGGAGCTACGCCACGTGGCGCGCACATGGTTGGACGGCCCCGGCTCATGGCGCGCCAAGACGCGCAGGTTCCTCGACGGCAATGTTGCGTTCCGCCGGTCCATCGTCGATCAGCTGCGCGCGAACGGGCCCATGCAGTCGCGCCAGTTCGACGACTCGAAGGTGTTGGTCGGCTGGGAGTCGAGCGGCTGGACGCACGGCAAGAACACGACGCGCATGCTCGAGTTCATGGGCGTCATGCTCGAGGTGGTCGTCGCGGGCAGGATCGGCCAGGAACGGCTGTGGGATCTGCCCGAGCGCGTCTTCCCGCGCGACGCCCCACACACACAGCTGACGCGCGGCCAATATGACGAGGCGCGGGTCATGCGCGCGATGCGGCGCTTCGGCGTCGCCACGCAACAGGAGATCCGGCTGCGCGCCTATGGCCTGTCGATCCCTGATGCGAAGGCGATGTTCGCTCGACTCGTTGAGGAGGGCCGATTGACCGCGGTGCGCCTTGCGCTAACCGGTGGCGAAGTCGACGCGTTTGCCCTGCCCGATGCCCTGGCTGCCGCCGACAACGCCACACGCACGACCCTGGTCTCACCATTCGACCCGCTGGTCTACGACCGCGATCGCACCGCGCGGCTGTTCGACTTCGCCTACAAGCTCGAGATGTACAAGCCCGTCGCGCTGCGTGAGTTCGGCCACTTCGTACTGCCCATCGTCCACCACGAGAAGCTCGTCGGGCGGCTGGACAGCGAGCGCGATCGGAAGAAGAACGAGCTCGTGGTGCGCAAGCTGCACTGGGAGGGCAAGACCCCTGCTGCGCCGGTGCGCGCCGCGGTCAATCAGGCAGTAGACGAGCTGCGCGAGTTCGTGCGGACAGGTTGACCCCAGCCGGGTTCGCCGACCAACTGGCCGTCGCGAACCACGACCTTGCCGCGGACGAGGGTGGCGACGACCGCGCCGAGGGTCGCGCGACCCTCGAACGGCGAGATGTTGTTCATGCCGTGCAGATCCGCGGCATGAATCTCGCCGGCACGCTCCACGTCGACGAGCGTCAGGTCAGCATCTGCCCCGACTGCGACCTGGCCCTTGTGTGGCCACAGGCCCCAGGTCTTCGCCGGCGCCTCAGAGGTCGCGTGAACGAGTCGCTCGAGCGACAGCCGGCCATCGTGCACGGCAGTCAGCATCAGCGACAGCAGGGTCTCCACGCCGGCGAAGCCACTCGGCACGTCCCAGATGGAGGCGCGCACCTTGTCCGCGGCGAGGTGCGGCGCGTGGTCGCTGGCGACCGTGTTGATGCGGCCGTCGGCGAGGGCAGCCAGCAGGGCCGACGCGTCCGCCTCGCCGCGGATGGGCGGGTTGACCTTGGCCACGCCGCCGAAGTCGGCATAGACCTCCCGCCCCAGCAGCGCATGATGCGGGGTCACCTCGCAGGTCACGTCCACGTCGCGCTGTTGCCAGTCTCGCACCGCGTCCAGCCCGGCCGAGCTCGACACGTGGCAGATGTGGCCCCGCGCCCTCGTGGCCTCGAGGAGCGCCCCGATCCGTTCGATTGCCCTGACCTCGGCCTCTGCCGGCCGCGTCTCGAGATGGGCGATCGGATCGGTCCGCGTCTCGTGCGCGCGGAGAGCGTCGATAGTCGCACGGTCCTCGGCGTGAAACGCCACGCGCAATCCGGCCACTCGAGCTTGTTCAAGCCCGCGAAAGAGCTCGTCTTCGTCTGGGGCAGGAAGGTTGCCGGTAGTCGGCCCCACAAACGCTTTCAAGCCGACCGCCAGTCCCGATCCGGCAAGGTCGCCGGTTTGAACAGTGTCTTGACCCAAGAGCCCGAAGATGCCGAAGTCGCAATAAGCAGTCAGGTCGGCCAGGGCCAGCTTCTCTCGCGCGCGCTCAACAGAATCGGTCGGCGGCACTGTGTTGGGCATGTCGAGCACAGTCGTCACGCCGCCGAACACCGCGGCGCGCGTGCCGCTCAGCCACGTCTCCTCGTGCGTCAGGCCCGGCTCGCGAAAGTGGACGTGACCGTCGATGAGACCGGGCAGCGCCACCAAGCCGGTGCCGTCGATCGTCTCAGCGGCGGGAGCGAAGGGCAGCGGTCCGGGATCGAGGATCGCCGAGAACTGGCCATCGCTGATGAAGATATTCACGACGCGCTGCCCGGCGGGCGAGACGAGGGTCACGTTGCGGATCAGCAGATCTAGGGCCACGATGCCAAGTGTGACCGACGCACGCCAACCGGACCCAGTCCTCGGCTTCTACGGGCCCGATTCAATGATGTGGCGGATCAACCGCGAGGCGGTGCTGCTCGGCGCCGGACCAGCCGCGCTGCTCCTGCAGGTAGCGCATCCGCTGATCGCCGAAGGTGTCGCACACCACTCCAGCTTCGAGCAGGACCCGTGGCGCCGGCTGCACGGCACGATTCGGACGACGATGGACCTGGTGTTCGGCGACGGGGTAGTTGCGAATCGGGCAGTCAGGCGTCTCAACTCCGTTCACGCCGGGGTGCGCGGCGACGTGCTCGACGACGAGGCGCGGCGTGTCGCCCGGGCATACCGTGCCCTCGATCCAGCGCTGCTGCTGTGGGTCCAGGCGACGTTGATCGTGACGAGCGTCGCGGCGTATCAGCGCTGGGTGGGGCCGCTCAGCGCCGAAGAGCGTGAGCAGTTCTGGCAGGAAGCACGCGCGGTGGGCGTGCGGCTGGGCATCCCGCTCTCGCTCAGCCCTGCCGACTGGCCGTCGCTCGAGGCCTATTGGGCCAAGATGCTCGCCGACGACGGGCCGGTCCACGTGACTCCCACCGCGCGTCGCCTGGCGCGGCTGATCGTGCGCCCGCCCTTCCCGTTCGTGCCCGGGCCGCTGGTCGATGTCGCCGCCCTGCCCGGCCTGGCGCTGCTTCCGCCGCGCATCCGGAGCGAGTTCGACATCACCTGGGGCGCGCCCAAGGCGGCGCTGGCCGAAACCATTGGCACGGCGGTGCGCCTATGGACCCGCATCGTCCCGCGCCGGCTGCGCTCGATGCCACAGGCGCTGGCGGCCGATCGGCGGGCCCGCCGTGCGACAATTTCCGGACACCCCTAGGAGTTCTCACGTGCCCGAAAAGGACCTCGCCCGCCGTGCCGTAGTCACCGGCCTTGGCGCAGTCACGCCGATCGGCAACGATCACCCCACCTTCTGGAAGAACCTCGTCGCCGGCGTCAGCGGCGCGGGCCCGATCACGCGTTTCGACGCCTCCAACTTCGACGTGCGCATCGCGGCCGAGGTCAAGGGCTTTGATCCCACGGTGGCCATGGACCGCAAGATGGCGCGGCGCATGAGCCGCTTCATCCACTTCGCGATGGCCGTCGCCAAGGAGGCCGTCGCCGACGCGAGGATCGACTTCTCGGAGTGGTCACCGGAGCAGCGCGATCGCGCGGCGGTGATCATCAACTCGGCGGGCGGCGGCGTCGAGGAGATCCTGATGAACGATGGGGTGCTGCGCGAGAAGGGCCCGGGCCAGGTCAGTCCGTTCGCCTATCCGGCGCTGTCGGCGTCAATGGCGGGCTGCCTGGTCTCGATGGAGTACGGCATCACCGGGCCGGTCATCAACCAGTCGGCGGCGTGCGCTACCTCGATCGTCGCGTTCCTTGACGGCCTGCGCCTGATCCAGAGCGGCGAGATGGACGTCGTCTTTGCCGGCGGGTCGGAAGCGCCGCTCCTCCAGGTGGGCTTTGCGGCCCTGGGCAACATGCATGCGCTGTCGCGGCGTAACGACGATCCCACGCGCGCATCGCGCCCCTTCGACCGCGATCGCGACGGCTTCGTCTATGGCGAGGGCGCAGGCGTCGTAATGCTCGAGTCGGCCGCGCACGCGCTGGCACGTGGCGCGACCATTCACGCTGAGCTCGTGGGCGCCGCCATGACGTCCGACGCGTTCCACATCTCGGCGCCCGACCCAACCGGCCGCGGCGCAACCATGGCCATGACCCGCGCTCTGCAGGATGCGGCCGTGGCACCGGATGAGGTTGATTACATCGCTGCCCACGGGACGTCGACGGCGTTGAACGACGCGACGGAGACGCGCGCCATCAAGGCAGCTTTCGGGGCGCATGCTCACAAGGTCGCGATCAGCTCACCCAAGTCGATGGTCGGCCACACCATCGGCGCGGCCGGTGTGGTCAACGCCCTGGCGGCGATTGGCGCGATCCGCGAGGGTGTCATCGCGCCGACGGTCAACCTGGACAACCCTGATCTGCCTGAGCTCGATCTCGACTACGTGCCGCTCGTCGCGCGCCAGGCCAAGGTGGACATCGCGATGATCAACGGCTTCGGGTTTGGCGGCCAGAACGCCGTCGCCGTGTTCCGGAGGTTCGAGCCTTAATCCTTCGCGGCCGGTCGCTGCGGAATCGCTCGCTCCTCGAACCGTTCAAACTGGCCGATCAGGTCGGCCGGCACGCGCACCACGCGGTTGCGGTCAAGATCGAACATCACCTGCAATGTCTCGCCGTCCGCGACCACGCGGGCTTCGCCCACGGCCGACTTCTCGGCCCGGATGCGGTACTCAAACGCGAATGACGAACCGCCCACCCAGGCGAAGCGGACACCGGCGCGCAGCGGCTCGCCAAAGAGCACGGGCGAGCGGTAGGCGATGCGCGCCTCGGCGATGACGAAGGTGTGCTTCAGGCCGTGCGTGCCGGTCATGAAGGGAGTGCCGGTCACGCGCGCGTAGTAGCCGGCTCGCGCCGCCTCGAAGTACGACAGAAAAGTCGCGTTGTTGACATGGCCGAACGCGTCGGTGTCGACGAAGCGGACCTCGACGGGATGTTCGTAGCGGAATTCACCGCTGATTGGTTCAGGCCGGCGGCTCACGGTCGCTGAATGCTATGGCCCGCGGCGAACGAATGGGGTGCTACTCGGCCTCGAGGAAGTACATCGCGCTCTGGAGATTGGCGCCACCGCCGTTGTGGTCGTTGAACACGGCCTTGAAGACCAGGCCGGAGACGTTGACCGTGCGCGCGCTGCCGACGAGCGTCACGCAATAGGCGCGGCCGGACACGCCGCGCTTGAACTGAATGTCCCGCAAGGCGCCGACATTGGTCCGCGAGTCGGCGGCCATCATCGCGCTGAGCTGCGCCCAGGTGAACGAGCCGCTCTGCCACGCGAAGCCGGGTGCGTTGCGATCGTACGGAAGGCCATTCTCGTCAAGGTCGGGCACACCGCGCAGGTACGGGACGGGGTCGTCGTAGGCCTTGCCGGATGCGCTCGGCCATGCGTACTCGTTGTTCTCCGTGTACCCGCCGCCGACCGCGAAGAAGTAGGTGTTGGCGACCTTGCCGTTGTACAGGACCACCTGGCCACCGGTCTGGGCAACTGCCATGTTGGAGCGAGGGTGCTCCAGCGCGACGCCGCCGTAGACCTGGTTGTCAGCGGTTGGCACTACGTCGAACACGCGCTCGGGATGGAGGTGGCGCATGGCGTAGCTGCGTGCCGCCACCGCTTGCGCCTTGACCGCCTCGATCGCCCACAGGGCGGGCATCTCCGCAGGCACGACGCCCTGCAGATATTCATCGAGCGGCAGGATGTTGATCGCCTGAACCGCGGTGCCGCTGACCAGCATGCGCATCGAGCCGCGGTACAGCGCGTAACGCATCAGAGACGAGCGCCAGGTCATCTGTAGGCGGGTGGCTGGATCGGCCGGGTCGATCGTCAGATCACTCGTGGAGGCGGTGGCCAGGACCAGCCCGGTCGAGTCGGATGCGATTGCCTGCCAGCCCGACGTGGTCGGCATCAGCTCGACGTAGGAATCGGCCGGAAAGACGGTCCGCGCGCCAAGCTCGTCCACGAATGCTGCGCTGGTCCACGGACCGATCTGCGCAACGATCCGCGCCGGACTGTCCGGCGTGGGCACGTGGGCCGAGTTGAGCATCACCCGGATCGGCTGACTTGGGTCAACCCAGCCGAGCGACGTCCCGGTGTAGTAGTGCGCCAGGATCACGTCGTATGTCTGTCCGGCTGCCGCGCGGCCGCGTGCGCCGTACTGAGACATGCCCACGCCGTGATCTGAGCCGTGGCCGCTGAAGTGGAAGAGCGGCGTGGGGGTTGGAGTGGGACTGGGCGTGGCCGTGGGTGTGGGCGTGGCGGTGGGGGTCGGGCTTGGGCTCGGGGAGCGTGTGGGGGTCGGTGACGGTGTGAGCGTCGGGGTGGGCGAAGGTGTGCGCGTCGGGCTGGGCGTGGCCGTCGGCGGCGGGTTGATGGTGCTTGAGCGCGGTGTCATCTCCAGGGTTGCCGACGAGCCACTTTCGCGCGCCGGGAAGAGGAAGCCGTCAGCGTTCGTGGTGACCAGGCGCAGCGCGAGGCGCGGGCTATCGACGACGCGGTCCGCGAACGCGGCGCTGATGTCGATCGCGGCCACACCGCTGGGATGTGCCTCCGCCATCGTCGCGACGGCCGGCCCTGCCAGGGCGGCCGTGTTCCAGGTGAGCGTCTGCTCGTCCCAACCGGGGTCGACGCGGTAGATCGTCAATGCTCCACCGGTCGCGTCACGCAGGCTGAGCCGCAGCGTCGCCGCGTCTATGCGCCGGCCCAACCAGGCTGACGTGTCAAACGTGAGGTACGCCTCTGCCTGTGGATCGCCGTCGACCGCCAGCCGGGCCGCGGCACCATAGTTGGCGTCTGGCGCGGCCGGCGTCGTATATGTGTCGGCCCTCGCGGCGAGCAGCGCGCCGGCAGGTGGGCTGCCCAGCGTCACGATCGGCGGTGCCAGGCCCTCGCGCGACCAGAAGCTGACCTTCGTCGCGACATCATTGGTGACGCGCAGCGAGATGTAGTTGCGATCAACAGTGCCGCTGTCGAAGAACGCGCCCAGCGGAAAGTGCACGCCATCTTCGGCCACGGTGCCGCGCACGACGATGTCGCTCACCGGCGCAGGCCGCGTCAGGAATGTCAGGTCCGTTTCCCGCCAGCCGCCGCCTACCTCCATCAGCGCCAGGGTCGTGGGATCGCCAACCACGCCGCCCAGTCGCAGGTCGAGGCCATCCGCCGGCTGACCGACCCACGGCTGGAGCTTGAAGCGCAGGTAGGCGCCGAGCACGCCCGCGCGGGCCTTGAGAATCGCGACACTGCCGTAGTTGCGCGTCGCCCGACCGCCGCTTACATAGGCATCGGCAACGGGCTCCAGGCTGCTCGCCGGGGCCGCGGCCACGAAGGCCGGCACGCACACGGCGAGTGCCACGAGACAGGCAACGAGGGCCAGGCTTGCACGCAGGTGAAAAGCACGGTTTCCCACTCCTCCCGACCCTAGGTCGGGAGGCCCCTTCGGACCATGTCACGTTGGTCCGGCCCCAGATCGGTACTGTCAGGTGCGGATGGCACGAGTGCCCAGTTGGCCAGGCAGCGCGACCTAGCCGCCCGGCCCCTCGCCCACGGGTGTCAGATAGAACATGTTGCTCACGAGGTTTGAGCCGCCGGGACGGTTCTGGTTGAAGATGCCACTGAACGCGCCGCCGGACACCGTCTTGGTGCCGAGCGTGCCCGTCATCACCACCTGGTAGGCGCGGCCGGATACGCCGCGGTTGAACGTCAGGCTGAGGATCTGGCCGACATTCGTCTTGCTCGATGTGGCGTAGATCGCGGAGAGCTCGGTCATGGTGAACGAGACGCTTTCCCAGTAGTAGTCGCTCGAGTTGCGATCATAGGCAAGGCCATTGGCGTCGACATCCGGCTTGCCCCGGCAGTAGCCGACCACGGAGCCCGGGTTGCCCGCCGGAGTCACGAATGCGTACTCGCTGTTCTCCGTGTGGCCGCCTGACGATGAGTGGTAGTACGCGGCGACCACGCGGCCGTTGTACGTGATGACCTGTCCGGCGGTTTCGAGGACGGCGCGATTGCTGTTCGGATACTCGTGCAGGAAGCCCTTGTAGTTCTGGGACGCCGACGACGCCCCGATGTCGTAGTCGCCGCTGCCGTCGATCCGCGGCCAGGCGTAGCTACGCGCCGCTACTGCCTGCGCCTTCACGGCCTCGAGGTGCCAGCTGCCTGGCATCTCCGATGGCACGACCCCCAGCAGGTAGTAATCGAGGGGCAGGGTATTTATCTGGTCGAGGGTGCCGTTGCTGTTGACCATCAGCCTGACCGAGTCGCGGAATTGGTTCATGTTCGGGTGGCTGTCCTTGAAGGACACCTTGACCAGGCCGTTGGCCTCCAGGACCGAATCCATCGATGCATCGCGAGTCGGCGTGCGCGCGATCTCAGTGCCCTGGGAGCTGTAGACGATGGCCGTCCAGCCAGCTGGCGTGGGGGTCGGCGCTGCCGGCGGGGCGGGCGGCGCCGGCGCGATTGCGTCCGGCCACATCTCGAGGTAGCTGCCGACGGAGAAGACCTGGCTGTCAAAGGCCGACGAGGTCCAGTCGCCCTGCACCGAAGTCAGCCGCGCCGGGCAGCCGGCCGCAGGAGTGAAGTCGCTGCCGATGCGGACGCGGATGGGCCGCGCCCCATCAATCGTCGCGATCTCGACGTTGGTGTAGTAGAAGTGGAGGATCTCGTCGTAGGTCTGCCCCGCGAGGGCACGGCCCCGGGCGCCCCACTGGGACATGCCCACGCCGTGGTCGGTGCCGCGGCCCCAGAAGTAGAAGCGCGGTTCCGGCGTTGGCGTGGGGGTGGGCGAGGACGAAGGCGACGGGCTGGCGGAGGGCGACGGTGTGCTGCTGGGTGGCGCTGACGGTGACGAGCTGGGTGTGGGGGACACCGACGGGGGCACCGACGGCGATGGCGACGTCGAAGGTGTCGGCGACGGCGACGGCGGCAGAAGGCAAGTCGCAGGCGATGACGTCGAGGTTGGTGAAGGCGAAGGTGAGAAGGTCGGCGTCGCCGATGAGGTGGGTGAAGGCGAAGGTGAAACGGTTGGAGAAGGCGTGGCCGTCGGCGACGACGTAGGCGACGGCGATCGCGTAGGCGACGGCGATGGTGCGGTGCCACCGCCGGCGTTGACCACCAGGCTGTCAAAGAAGCTCGTGCCGCCGCGACCCTCGCGGTCGCTGCCGAGGCGCATGGCGTAGAAGCTCGCGCCGTTCAGGAAGCGCGGTGTGCTGTTGTCATAGATCGTCTTGCCCGCGAGGCCGATCGTGAGCTCCGGGTTGGAGCCGCCGCGGGCATCGATCGTGAGATGGCGCCATGCGCCCAAGGGCAGCTTGCCCGCCAGGCGAAGCGTCTTGCCCGAGCGTTGCAGGACCAGCTGGCCGTCTCGGGCGCGGAGCAGCTGGAACAGCCGGCCGCTGCTGCCCATCACGGCGACCAATGGCAGCTGAGCCGTCGCCGACGACTGGCTGGCGGCGAGGTCCAGGTCGATCGCGATGACGTTGGGGTGTCCCTGCAGGGCCCGCTGCGCATATGCGAGCGAGCGGCCATTGGCCAGAGACTGGGCTTTCAGTGCACCGGCAGCCACGCTCGTCTTGGACTGCCATGTGACGCTGCCGCCGGCCTTGACGTATACCGTCCAGGCGGGATTTGCATTCCCATCGAAGGGGTCAGCGAAGAGCAGCGTGGTGGCTGCCTGGACGGGGGAGACGCCGCGCCCGGCGAGCAACGCGGGCACAGCCGCGACCACCAGGGCCACGGCGATGAGCATGCGGGCCAGCTTCGACAATGCGTTTACCTCCCGACCAGTAGATGCCGGGCGAGCGTCATCTGACACTGGTGGAGTACGAAGCCCTATGTTTCGGCCCCCCGAGGTGACGGCAGGTCGGCCCGTGGCCGACTGGCACTAACTCTAGTGAGCCACCGGCAGGGGCGCGATCTGACCTTTGTCGCCCGAATCCCGTACGGGCGGCCTGAAACGGCGCAGGCGAAGTGAGTTTGCCACAACGCTGACCGAGCTCAGTGCCATGGCGGCGGCGGCAAGAATGGGATCCAGCAGCAGGCCGATGAAGGGATAGAGCACGCCCATCGCGACCGGGATCAGGATGACGTTGTAGGCGAACGCCCAGAACAGGTTCTGGCGGATGGTGCGCATGGTCGCGCGCGACAGGCTGATTGCCGTCGCCACCAGGCGCAGGTCACCGCCGACGAGCGTCACGTCGGACGCCTCCATGGCCACGTCGGTGCCCGTTCCGATGGCGACGCCAAGATCGGCCTGCGCGAGCGCCGGCGCATCGTTGATGCCGTCGCCCACCATCGCGGTCCGGGACCTTGCCTGGATCCGCTTGATGAACTCGATCTTGTCCTGGGGCCGGGCGTCGGCGACGACCTGCTCAACAGGGATCCCAACGGCGCGGGCGACCGATTCGCCGACCAGCCGGTTGTCGCCGGTCACCAACCAGGTGCTGATGCCACGGCGCTGGAGCTCGGCGACTGCTGCGGCGGCTTCGGGACGAACAGGGTCGGAGATCGCCAGGAGGCCAAGCAACCGTCCATCTACGGCGACAAAGACCGGGGTCTGGGCGGCCGTGGCCGCCCTCGTTGCGGCCTCGTGGAGCGGTGCGAGGTCGACCTGGTGGTCAGCCATGAGCCGGGCGTTGCCCACGATCGCGAGGCGACCGTCGATGTGGGCGTGGGCGCCGTAGCCGGCCGCGGCTTCGAACCCGGTCGCGCCCGGCGCGCTGACGCCACGTGTGGCCGCTCCCTCGAGAATTGCCGCGGCAAGTGGGTGTTCGCTGCCCGTTTCCACGGCCGCCGCCACCCGCAGCAGCTCGGCGGCATCGACGCCGTGGGCCGGCACGACTTCGGTCAGCGTAGGGCGACCGCGGGTCAGCGTGCCGGTCTTGTCGAAGACCACCGTGTCGATGCGCTCCGCGGCCTCGAGCGCCTCCCCGCCGCGAATCAGCACGCCCTGCTCTGCGCCGCGGCCGGTCCCGACCATGATCGCGGTCGGCGTCGCGAGGCCCATCGCGCACGGGCAGGCGATGACCAGCACGCTGATCAGGTTGACCAGCGCGAACGTCGCCCGTGGCTCCGGGCCAAATATGAGCCACACGACAAACGTCGCGACGGCGAGAGCGAGCACCGCGGGCACGAACCAGCCGGTGACCGCGTCAGCAAGGCGCTGGATGGGCGCCTTTGAGCCCTGCGCCTGCTCGACCAGGCGCACGATCTGCGCCAGCACCGTGTCGCGTCCGACGCGCGTCGCGCGGAATACGAATGAGCCGCTGGTGTTGAGCGTTGCCCCAATGACCTCGTCGCCGACGCCTTTCGCGACGGGCATGGGTTCGCCGGTCAGCATTGACTCGTCGAGCGCCGATGCGCCTTCCACGATCCGGCCGTCGACCGGCACCTTCTCACCCGGCCGGACGCGAACGAGGTCACCCGCCTGGACCTCGGCCAGCGCCACGTCCACCTCTTGTCCGTCGCGCACCACCCGGGCGACGCGTGCCTGGAGTCCGGCCAGGCGGCGCACGGCACCGATCGTGGCCGACTTTGCGCGCGCCTCCAGCCAGCGCCCGGCCAGGACGAGGCCAATGATCACCGCGGCGCTGTCGAAATAGGTCATCGGCTCGAGACCAGCCCCGGCCACGAGACCGGGCGCAACCGTGATCACGGCCGAGTAGACCCATGCCGCGGTCGTGCCCAACACGACGAGCGTGCTCATGTTGGCCGACGCGTGGCGTGCCGCCCGGAGCGCTGAGACGTAGAAGCGCCGACCCAGGCCGAACTGGACCAGCGTCGCCGGCACTAGCAGCAGCACGTTGAGCTGCTCCAATGGCATGGGTCGCGTGGGCCACAGGGTCAGCGCCATCATCACGAGACCCGTCGCGATGGCCGCGGCCGCCTCCCAGCCCAGCTGGCGCGTCTCGCGCTGCCGGCGCTGGGCGTCTGCTTCAGCCGCGGCATCAAGCGCACCGCCGGCCTCGACCGCGGGCGCGTCCGTGCGAACCGCGTAACCCGCCGCGACCACCGCCCGATGCAGCTCGTCGCGACCAACGACTGTGGGGTCGAAGCGCACCCGTGCCTGCTCGGTCGCCAGGTTGACGTTGGCCTCGAGGACACCGTCCGTCTTGCGCAGGAAGCGTTCGACCCGGTTCACACATGAGGCGCAGGTCATGCCCTCGATCGGCAACGTGAGCTCGATCTGCGGGTAATCGGGGGTCTTGCCGGGCTCGCTGGCGGTGGTCAGCTCCATACTCCCCCCTAGTATACGGCTGCTTCGCCGATACGAATGTGAACGTCATTCACGAAATGCGAGCTTGAGTGCGACCCTTGGCTGCCGACGAAGCCGTTTGGAGGCGGAGGCTGCGGCATGGGCAATCACCTGCGACTCGGCGATGGCGGTTAGGCGCCTCAGAAGGTCCGGATACTCCCCGATTCACGGCGGAAGGCGAGCCAGCCACGGAATTCGTGAATGTGGCTCACGCGAGCGGTCCGGGGAGGGTCAGCTGCGGGTGACCGGCCTCATCGGGTACACGCCGACGACGATCGGCACGTTCGGGTCGCGCGACAGCTCGACCCCTACGTCGCCGTCCTTGACCAGGGTCGCGATGAACTCCGCCTCGCGCGGCGGCAGCCCCAGGTACACGCGGCCGTGGCCCGCCATCTCGACCGGTGAGACGTCGTCAAGATCGCCGGCCAGCTCGAAGCGTCGGCGCAGCTCGTGCAGTGGCACGTAGGGACGCGACTTGATGAAGCGCCGGAACTGGGCGGCAGTCGGACCGCCGCGCTGTGCCTCGCCGCTTTCCTCGACCGGTGTGCCGGTCTCGTCGACCACCATCAGCCGCGCACCACGTACAGGCCACGCGACGAGACGTTGAGCGCGTCGACACCATCCGCGCCGCACACGACCAGGTCCTCGATGCGCGCGCCAAACCGGCCCTCGATGTAGATGCCCGGCTCGATGCTGAAGACGTTGCCGGCCGCCAGGGGGGCC
>DATBRX010000082.1:0-7388 GCA_036560085.1 Candidatus Limnocylindrales bacterium | reverse complement strand
CCGGGTTCCGACGAGATAGGCAGCAACGAGCGTCTTGCCATGGCCGGGCGTCAGGGCATGAACCGCGCCCAACACCGTCGCCAGCAGCAAGCCAATGAGCGTCGATGAGAGATCCACGCGATTGCCAAGCAACGCCACCATGGGATCGGTGGGCCGAGGCCCGACATCCACGCCTGTCGGCTGTGGCGACGGAGCGGCAGATGCCTGGAAGGTTGGTGCCGATGTCGCGGATGGCTGATCGAGCCGGTATTCGAATGCCGCGTCCCGAACAGACAGAGGAGCAGTGAGCATCTCCGGCGGGTATGAGGTGAGCTCACTTGTCAGGTCGGTCGTCGGCACATTGCTGTCGACCAGCGTCACCCCCGAGCCGCCGACGACGATGATCTCGTGCCATCCCGGAACGCCCTGGAATGCGGTCTCTGTCAAGGCCCCCGCAACAACCGCGCCCTGCGCCAGCGACGGTTGCGGAGCCCGAAGTTCGATCACCGCGCGCAGGAGCACCAAGCCCCCCTGCCCCTCCGGGAACGTCAACGTCTGTCTTACGCGATGCATCTGCAGCGGTTGTCCATCCGCGGTCAGCACCAGGAAGGGTTCAAGGTACGCCCAGAAGCTATTCAGATATGCCGTCGATTCTGCTTCATCCACTGAGCCGTCATCGTTAGTGTCAGCGAATGCGCGTTCACGCAACGCCGGGAATTCCGACACGTCCAGGATGAACCTGACAGAAATTTCCTGGGCACCAATCTCAACACGTTCATATAGGTTGACCGACGTGTTGCCCAGCGGATGCGCAACCGCGGATGCGACGCACAGCAACATGACCAAGGCCGCGAGCGCCAGACTGATCAGCCACCGAACGACCGGCTTGCGGTGTACCGGGGCTCGAGACATCGCGTTCAACTAGAGTGGCTCAACCACTGCTGGCGACAAACCGCCGAATAGGAACGGCGAGGGCTGGCCCGAGCCGTCGGCCGCGACACGCCACACGTCGGTCGCCAGGCCATACAGCAATTCGTCGTTGTCCAGCCACTCCATCTGATCATCGATGCTTCTCGTCTCTGATAGTGCGGTGTCAACCATCGACGTCAAGTCGAGGACATGAAAACGCCACGTCGGTCCAATGCTCGAAACCAAACTGGCGTATGCCACGCGCGTGCCGTCTGGTGACAACGACGGCGCCGAGAGTCCGCCGTTGAGAACGACCAGGCGCTTGGCCGCGATGTTGCCCTCTACCAAGTAGATGTTGCCGCCAAAACGCACCGAGGCGTAGAAGCCGTTGCTGTCTCGCTTGAATGTGACGCCCCAGTAGTCGACCTCTGGCTCCGTGACCTGGACGCTGTCGCGCAACAGCTGGAAGTCAGCGAGATCCGCTACCACTTGGCCGCTCTGGGTATCGAGCAGCCAGGTCTCCGATGGTGCGAATGGAGCTTCCTCCTCCGGTGGGCTGGTTTGGAATGAGGCGGCGGCCATCCGACCATCCGGCGACACGCGCGCGAATGTTGGTGCGCCATCAAGCGGCACCCGGCTCGTCGGCACGAAGTCAGCGCCGAACAGGGCCGCGAAATAGTGGCTCTCCGCGCCGTGCTCCGCGGTCAGGCAGATGCCGTGTCCGGCGGCGAAGTGCACTCGCTCGCAAATCAGACCAGTGGTGAGACGCATGCCCCCCGGGCTGTCGAGTGGCACGAGCGAAGTCTTGGCGTAGTCGTCGCCGCGGATCACGTTCTGAAAGATCAGGTGGGGGCCGCGCTGGATCGACGGGATAGTGAGTGGCTCGAGCGGGTCGCGTGTCACGCGCGCTGTCGGCGTGGCCAAGGTCGAAGGTGACGGAGCCGCGGCGGGCAGCCCGCCGAGCAGCACCCAAACGACGGCGCCAACGCCGAGGGCCGCCAGAAACAGGGCGCCCACGCCCAGCAGCGACGGTTTCGGACTGGGACGAGCAGGCACCTTCAATGGGCGACGAAACAGCGGGCTGTACGAATCATCTGGCGCGGCCCATAGGTAACATCACCGAGGTGTTGCAGAGTTGAAGATCGAGAGCGGGCGTCGTCGACATTGACCCCGCCGACGGTCGCTGGCGAGCGATCAATGGTACCTGAGGGCCGAGTAGAAGCGCCGGATTGCGCAGTAGGAGGCTTTGACATGACGCGCTGGCAATACGCCTGGCTGACCGATCAACCGCAGACGACCCTCGGCTTCAGCCATCCCCAGCCCGGCCTGGGTGGTGAGCTGACCGCGCTCCTGGGCCCGATCGTGCTGACCGCGCAGTCGACCGAGTGGTCCATCGCGTTCGATCGGCAGCGCGCCAACCTGGGCTATATCAGCGGCCTGATGGGCGACCGCGGCTGGGAGATGTTCGCCGTCGTCAACCATCCGCAGGGCGGCCCGATGGGCGGGGTCATGCAGACCAACTGGTATTTCCGCCGCCCCGTCGAGGGCTGACGCGCGGCGCCGCGGCTCTTCAGCGGGTGCTACGGATTCCCGAATGGCTGCGCCTCGATTCGTCCGTAGACGCGGTGAGGACAGAGTGCGCCGGGCTGGGCCGGGACTGAGACCGTGGTGGATCCCCCTTCCGCGGGGAGGATGAACGGTCCGGCGAAGATGCCAGACAGCGGCATGCCGATCTGCGGGTATGCGGCGATCACGACCTCGCCGTTCTGGATGCCCGCCTGGAAATCTGCCTGGCCGAAACCGCTGGGCACGACGTCGACCCCCGGATTGCACGACGTCCAGCCCGGTCGCGACCCGAATACTGCGCCACCTCCGACGTAGTAGGCATCGATCCCCTGGACGCCGCTGTCGCGCCGGCTGGCAATGCCACTGAAAGTGATGACGTCGGCTATGCCGTTGTAGTAGTCGGTCCAGACGATGTCGATCACGTAACCGTCACCCAGTTCATGCCAGCCGACCTCGAATGAGCTCGGACCGGTGGCGACGCGCGCACCCGCGGCGAGGTACAAGGCGGCGCCGAGCGAGCTCGTGTCATACGAGTGGCTGATCAAGTCTGCCTGCAGTGCTCGCGCAGCCAGCGTCGGATGCTCCTTCAGCTTGGTGCCGGCGCCATTGGCATCTTCCTTGATGGGTGTGTATCTCAAGTCGGCCCCCGAAGGCTGCCCCGGATCGACGAGCTGAGGCGTGCCGAGCGCAGGATCGAAGTCACCGTGTTTGGCCCAGGTTGTCCGGTCGACTGATCTCCACGTGACGCGAATCCCCGGCTGTGGCGCAGCCGCAAGCAGCGTGCGCCCGCTCGAGCGCGACACCAGCGGCGCGGCTACGCCGATTCCGGCAACAAAGTCCGCCGGGCTCCCCTTCGCCCCGTGGCCCTCATGGATGGCCCCTGGACTGGCAACTACCTTGAACTCGATGGCCGACGCCAGCGTCGGTAAGGCAGCAATCACTTCGGCCCACTCGGCATTGGTGAGGGTTGCGCTGGGGGAGGTCAGCGCGGGCAGGCCCTGACGCGCTGTGCCGAGCGCGGCGCCAGCGGCCAGGCGCGCCAGGCCATGCCGGCCTGTGCCCGACCCGGTCATGCTTGCGGTCTGCGGCGGGCTCAAGAACCCATCGATCAGCAACACCCACTCCTGGATGCGCAGGAGGCCCGATTCGGCGTCGATTGCCTGGCCGCGCATGACGCGCGCCGCCAATGCTTCCGGTTCAGCCGAATAGGCATCGGCGTAGGCAGCCGCGAGCTGTTCGACCGTAAAGCCCGCGGGCAGGCTGGGCTGGAGCGCCGTGAACATGTCGGCCAGCGGATACGGACCGCCGTGCAGGCCAAGCTCGGTCAGGTCGTCTCTGGTCATGGTGATGAGGCCGCGCACCTGGGAGTCGGTAAGGACGAGCTCGCCCGCGCCCCTATCGCTGCCGGCGCGCACAACCGTGCCCGCCGAGTCACGGATGGCAACGCCCATCAGGGCGAGGAGCGAAACGACGCCCTGTGCAACCTGTTCGGGATCGAACAGGGCGTCCGCGACTGCTGCGGCATCGGTCAACACCGGCTCGAGCAGTGGATCCTCGCCCGTCGGTCCGGGGGTGGCGGGGGCATCGGTCGGCCCAGTGCCACTGCTGGCCGTGGGTTGCTCGGATGGACCGGCGCTTGGTCCACCGCTGGTGGGCTGGCTGGACGGCAGGCCGTGTGTCGGCGCCACCGTTTGAGTCGGTGCGGGGGTCGCCGAACCGCAGCCAGCGAGGGCGAGAGCAACGAGGACCGCCAGGAGGGCGCGCTTCACCGTGGGCAACCGTACATCCGTGACTACGGCCGGCGCATGGTCAGCGCTTCAGCTGGCGCGCCGCGCACAATGATCGAGCTTCAGGAGGGGGCGTCGCACGACCATTGCAGCCGTCGCCACGAGCAGGCTGCCGCCCATGAGAAGCCAGCCGCGCTGGTCGGGACACAGATCCGGCTGTCGCAGACGGCGGATCAGCACCGCCACTTCGATGGCCAAGACAACGAGCAGGAGTATCCCGCCGACGGCCACGATCAGAATCGCGGTTCCCAAGCCCTCCACGCCGGCCGGTATACACCAGCCGCCCGCCGAGCGGAAGTGTCGGATTCAGGCGCGGCGCGGGACCAGCACCGTCCAGTCCTGGGTGAGCACCTGCATGCCATCCTGGCGCTTGGTCGTGACCCGCAGCGTCAGGTAGCCGCGCTCGGGATGGCTCGAGGACGGCTTGACGCCGAGGACCTCGGCCTGGGCGGTCAGTCGGTCACCGGCGCGCACCGGCTGCAGGTAACGCAGGTTGTCGACGCCGACTCCGACCACGGGCGCGCCACCAAACAGGTCGGCGCGAACGATCAGGCGCATGGTCACGCTGAGCGAGTGCCAGCCGCTGGCGATGATGCCGCCGAACATGCTCTCCCCCGCCGCGGCCGGATCGAGGTGGATCGGCTGCGGGTCGTATTCGGACGCGAAGGCGTGAATGCCCTCGGGTGTGATGTCGTACCACTCGGTCGAGGCGATGACTTGGCCGGGCGTGAAGTCCTCGAGGAAGCGACCGCTCATGGCCGCAACGCTAGCGAGTGCGCGGGAAGCCCAGGTCGACCTTGGACGTGCCGGGGTCGGGCCAGCGCGCGGTGACAACCTTGCCGCGCGTGTAGAACTGGACGCCCTCCGGCCCGTACATGTGCAGGTCGCCGAAGAGTGAGTCCTTCCAGCCGCCGAAGCTGTAGTACGCGACTGGCACCGGGATGGGCACGTTGATGCCGACCATGCCCGCCTGCGCCTCGAACTGGAACTGACGCGCGGCGCCGCCGTCGCGCGTGAAGATGGCCGTGCCGTTGCCGTACTGGTTGTCGTTGACGAGCCGGACCGCGTCCTCGTAGGTCTTGACGCGCATCACCTCGAGCACCGGGCCGAAGATCTCGTTCTTGTACGAGTCGTGATCCGGCTGGACGTTGTCGATCAGCGACACGCCCAGGAAGAAGCCGTCCGACTTGAAGGCCTCCGCCTCGCGACCATCGGTCACGACCGTCGCGCCCTGCTGGCCCGCCTTGTCGAGATACGAGGCGACCTTGTCGCGGTGCTCGCGCGTGACGAGCGGCCCCATCTCAGCCGCCGGATCGCTGCCCGGTCCGACGTTGATCTTGGGCAGGCGCTCCTTGATCGCCTTGACAAGCGGATCACCGACGTCACCCACCGCGACCACCACGGACACGGCCATGCAGCGCTCGCCGCTGCTGCCATACGCGGCCGACACCGCGGCGTCCGCGGCCATGTCTATGTCAGCGTCGGGCAGTACGACCATGTGGTTCTTGGCGCCACCCAGCGCCTGGACGCGCTTGCCGTTCCTGGTGCCGGTCTCGTAGATGTACTTGGCGATCGGCGTCGAGCCGACGAATGAGACGGCCTTGACGTCGGGGTGGTTGAGGATCCGATCGACCGCCACCTTGTCGCCCTGGACGACGTTGAACACGCCATCGGGGACGCCTGCCTCGTGCAGCAGCTCGGCCATTAAGAGCGACGCGCTGGGGTCCTTCTCCGACGGCTTCAGGACGAACGTGTTGCCGCATGCGATCGCGTTGCCGAACATCCACATGGGCACCATCGCCGGGAAGTTGAACGGCGTGATGCCGGCCGCGACGCCGAGGGGCTGACGAATTTGATAAACGTCGATGCCGCCTGAGACCTGCTCCGAGAACCCGCCCTTGAGCAGGTGCGGGATGCCGGTCGCGAACTCAAGGTTCTCCAGGCCGCGTGCCACCTCGCCCAGCGCGTCAGAGGGAACCTTGCCGTGCTCCGCCGTCAGGAGCGCAGCGATCTCCTTGCGCCGCTGATCGACCAGGTTGCGGATCTTGAACATGATCTCGGTCCGCTTCGAGAGAGAGGTAGCGCGCCACGCGGGAAACGCGTTGGCTGCGGCCGCCACGGCGGCGTCAACCTCGTCGACGGACGCGAAATCGACCCATTTCGCCTGACGACCGGTGGCCGGGTCGAATACCGGACCGTGGCGGCCTGAGGTGCCCTCGACGATGCGGCCGCCGATCCAATGCGATACGCGGCCGAGCTCGGCGTCGGCGGGGGCAGTCTCGATGGGGCGGTCGGCGGTCTGGGTCACGTCAAATTGCTCCTATCTCCGCAGCAACGCCTGCGGGCTGCTGCTGCGCGTCCTCCACTGACCGCCGCAATAGCGGCTGTCATTGTCGTCCTTGGTCACGATACCCCGTCGGGCGGGGCTCAGCGCGGCGACGCCTTGGGTACGACCACGCGCTCGGCGCGGAAGTGGACGACGCCATAGGCGAGCAGGATGAGCATCGCGATGAGCGCCAGCGTCTGCTCGACGTTCAGGCCGCCGACGATCGCCTCGTCGCGCCAGGTGTAGCCGATGAACAGACGGCCCAGCAGGAACCAGCCCAAGGCGCCGGCGAACACGACACCCGCGCGCGCACTGCGATCGGCCCAGGCGACGAACCGATGCACCCGCAACGGCCTGTAGCGCTGGCCGGCTAGGAGCAGCACCATCGGGATGCCGGCGAGCAGCCACAGGCCCTCGTAGACCTGCGCCGGGTGCGACGGCAGGGATGGGTTCGTGCTGACCCACGGCCCGGCGCCGGTGAAAGCCACGGCCCAGACGCCGTCAAAGGGCAGGCCCTGGCCGCTGCCGCCAAGCAGCTGTGCGAGCTTGCCCAGGCCCAGCGCCAGGAGCATGGGCACGGCCGCCGCGTCGGCCCAGCGGCGCACTGGCGCATCGATCATCCGCGCCACGTAGGCGCCCGTCATCAAGCCGCCGATCACGGCGCCCAGCAGCGACAGCGCGCCGACGCTGGGATCGAACAGCTTCCCGGGCTGGCTCGCGTAGTACGACCAGAAGTCGAGCCCGTGGAGGGCGCGGCCCACCACGACCGCGCCGGGCACGATGCCGGCGAGGATCAGGAGCATGTCGTCGAGGCGCAACGG
>DATBRX010000081.1:0-2073 GCA_036560085.1 Candidatus Limnocylindrales bacterium | reverse complement strand
AAGAAGTCGGTCGCCATCGACAGCATGTTGGGCAAGCGAACGAGGCCCAGGCCCGAGTTGAAGGCCGGACCGGGCAGGTCGGTCGATGACGCCAGGGCAATCTCGCCGTCCTCGAGGATGTCGACCGCGAAACCTGACGCTGCGGCAGCGCGCCAGGCAGCAACAGCGGACTTCGTCTCCGCCCGGTGGAGACGGCGCAGCATCTCGTCAATTGCTGCTTCAGGGTTGACGTCCGGCAGTAGCGTGATCGGGTCGCCCGGCTTGACCTCGCCCTCGGTGATCACGCGTGCGTACATCCGACTGTCAGACGGGTGCTGCTCGATCCGGATCCGGTTGAAGTTGCCGTCGCTGAAGTTGGCCACCTGTGTCTTGCAGGGCGTTGTCGAGGACGAGACCTCCAGCTCGAGCTGCTCGCCAATGCGCGCCCTCGTGCCCACCGGCAGCAGCGACCATTCGATGCCGCTCGTCGTCAGGTTCTCGCCCGCGCCGCCGGGCTCGATGGGGTGACCTTCCGACTGGAGACGCTCGATGACTTCGATACCGAAAAGGCATACCGCGCGGTGCGGTCCACCGTGCACCGTGTTCTCGCGGTGGGCGTCGCCCTCCAGGCCGAGCACGCCCACCCAGGCGCGCTCGACCGGGCCCTTGGGCACGCCGCCGCCCGACACGTTGACCTGCACGACGCGGCCGCTCGGTTCGTTCACGTCTTGTCCGGGAGCGACATCAGGTACAGGCCGCTCTCCTCGTCGGGCAGCCGCACGACGTCTTGCGTGCCGCGCGTCAGCCAGATCTCGAGGTTGGGCTTGACGGTCATCTCCATGACGTGGCCGCCCCTGACAACCAGGTCGCGGTCGCCGAACGTGGCATGGACGTGGGCGAACGGCGCGCCGTCCTTGATCGTGATGTTGCCGGTCAGCCCGATCACCTCGAGCTGCTCGGCGATCTCATGCGTCTCGTACTTCTGCGTCTCGTCGTTGAAGTAGGCGAGGTCAACGGCGCTCACCGCTCCCAGGCCGGACAGCGCCGCGTAGCCGATGCCCTCGCGCCGGCAGAAGTCGAGCAGCGTGGCCACGGCCTTCTCGCCCGCCATGAAGCGCAGCTGGTAGCGATGGTCGAACTGCTGAAACTGCATGGCGCGACGATATCCGGTGTGGCGAGCGCTGCGCGTCAGGCGCGGCTGGTCTTGAGCAGCTCCTCGCCTTCTTCGAACGTGGCCCGTGGACGGCCGCGCAACGCGAACCAGCCACCGACTGCCAGCCCTGCTGCCAATACCGCCAGCGTGCCGATTCCCGCGCGCAGGCTGGCTGCCTGTGAGATGAAGCCGATCAGCGCTGGGCCAACGATGAAGCCCGTGTAGCCGAAGATCGTCAGCCGCGCGATCGCCTTGCCACGATCGTTGGCCGCGGCCGCTCGGCCGGCGCGTCCGTAGAGCGCGGGCGCGACCAGGGCGATGCCAGCGCCGGTCGCGGCCAAACCGACGAGCGCAACAACGGCGGACGGGGCGGCGGCGAGGATCGCCAGACCCAGCGCCGCGAGCGCGGCGCCAGAAGCGAAGAGCGACCGCTCACTGAATCGCGCGCCCAATCTCTGGCCGGAGCTGCGGCCGATGAACATCGCCCCGGCGAAGATGCCCGGCGCGGCCCCGCCGAGCGCCGGGCTCGCACCCAGCGATCGCTCGAGATGCAGCGCGCTCCAGTTCTGGGTCGCGTCCTCGATCAGGTAGCCCACGGCGCACAGGATCGCGAGCGTGGCCAGCCCGCCCAGGACCGCAGCTGGGTGGTGGCCTGCGGCACTGATGCTGGTGGTCGGTGCCGTGACTATTGGTCGGTGCCTGGCGCGTGCGCTGGCGATCGTCGAAATCGCCGTCAGCGCGATCAAGACCGCGACTACCGCCAGGATGGGCAGCGGCCCGGCGCCTGCCTGGCGGGCAAATCCGGTGGCGACGCTCGCCACTAGGACGGCCAGCGAGAACAGCGCGTGCGCGCCGTACATCAGCCGTTTGCCGCTCGACACTTCCACGTCGCTGACCGCGGCGTTCATCGCGACATCCAACGCGCCAGATCCCGCGCCGAT
>DATBRX010000080.1:0-1557 GCA_036560085.1 Candidatus Limnocylindrales bacterium | reverse complement strand
GTTGGCCGCGACACGCCCGCCGCGAATGTCGAGGCCGCGATCCGGTCAAATGCCGGGCCCAACCTCGCGAGTGTCACGCTGTTCGATCGCTACACCGGAGCGCCGCTCGCAGAGGACGAGGTCAGCCTCGCCTACCGTTTGCGCTTCCAGCCGGGCGCCGAGCAGCTGAGCGAGGCTCAGCTCGACGAGGCGATCGCCCGGGTCACCAAGGCGCTGGAGAGAGAAGTAAAGGGGCGGATCCGTGCTGGCTGACATCGCGATCATCGTTCTGCTGGTCCTGTTCCTGCTCATCGGCTTCTTCCGCGGCGCGCTGCGCCAGCTGCTGGCCCTTGGGGCGTGGCTGATCGCATTGGTCGTTGCAGCCCACGGGCGCGGCTTCCTGGCGGATTGGCTGCTCGCGCAGGAGCCCGACTTCTCGGTCCAGTACGCCAACATGCTCGGCTTCCTGGTCAGCTTCCTGATCCTGCTTGTCGCCGCGCTGGCGATCATTGAGTTCAGCGGCCGCACGGTGACCCTGTCGAACCGGGCGATGGTCGAGGAGCTCGTGGGGGGTGCCGCGCTCCTGCTGGTCGGCGTACTCGCGATAACCGGGGTGCTGTTCGTGCTTGACACCTACTACGCCGCTCCCTCCGGGTTCACTGCCGAGGTCGACCTGGTGCGCCAGCTCCACACCGCGCTGACCGAGTCCAAGATCGCCACGGCGCTGCACGACACGCTGGTGCCGCTGGTCCAGTCGCTGCTCGGGCCGCTGCTGCCGCCCGATGTCCGCCACTTCGCCTGACGGCCTCGCGCCGCTCAGACCGCTGGAGCGGCCCTTCTTCGACAGAGCGACCGCCGAAGTTGCGCGCGACCTGCTCGGCGTCTGGGTCGTGCGTTCCACGGCGGAGGGGCTGAGCGGCGGGCCCATCGTCGAGACAGAGGCATATGGCGGCCCTGAGGACCTCGCGTCGCACGCGCGCGCCGGCCTGACGCGGCGCACGTCGCCGATGTTCGGCGAGGTTGGCCACGCATACGTCTACCTTGTCTACGGCATGCACGAGTGTTTGAACGTCGTCGCCCATAACGGTGCCGAAGCCGGGGCTGTCCTGATTCGCGCCATCTCTGTCGACCTGGGCATGGACCAGGTTCGTCAACGGCGGGGACGGCCGACCGATCCGATCAACCGCCTGTGCTCCGGTCCGGCCATGGTCTGCCAGGGCTTGGGGGTCGATCGGTCATTCGACGGCCACGATCTGACCCTGGGGGAGGGGCTGTGGCTCGCGTCGGGGTCCGGTCGTGAGTCGCTTGACGACATCGCCAACGGGCCGCGAATCGGCGTCGACTATGCCGGCGAGTGGGCTGCGCGGCCGTGGCGCTTCTGGATCGCCGGGCACCCGTCCGTTTCGCGCCCCGCCCGGCGGCCATGACCGACGCGCGCAGCCAGGAGCTGCTCGAGTTCCCACAGATCCGCGCGCGCCTCGCGGCGCTGACCGCGTTCGCGCCGTCGCGACGGTTGGCGGAGGCGATCGAGCCGTCGTCCGAGCCACTCGTCGTGAGGAGATGGCTCGACGAGACCGA
>DATBRX010000079.1:0-19875 GCA_036560085.1 Candidatus Limnocylindrales bacterium | reverse complement strand
TACGAGGCTGACGCTACCCGTCTCCTCGCTGACCACCACAGCGATCGCGTCCGTCTGCTCGGTGATC
Organism: Candidatus Limnocylindrales bacterium; assembly: GCA_036560085.1. Lineage (GTDB taxonomy): Bacteria > Chloroflexota > Limnocylindria > Limnocylindrales > CSP1-4 > JALYGJ01. The sequence goes on along the minus strand of DATBRX010000079.1, from coordinate 19,808 downwards.
CCCAGCGCCGCGCGGTGGCGCGTGCCGAAGCGCTCGCGATAGACGCCGCTCTCGCTCAACGGCAGGACGACGCCCGCGGACACGACTCTTTCGTGGCGCACGATCGCCGCGCCGTCGTGCAGCGCCGAGTGCGGCGTGAAGATAGTCTCGAGCAACTCCACCGTCAGCTGCGCGTCGAGCATGATGCCCGTCTCCGCGGCGTCGGTCAGACCGGTCTCGCGCTCGATCACGATCAGCGCGCCGTTCTTGCGCGCGCCCAGCGCGACGGCGGCCTTGGCGACTACTGCGCCGACCCGCTCCGACGACGCACGAGCGCCTGGTGCGAGCAGCCAGCCCATCGAACCGAAGCGGCCGATGCGCTCGAGCGCCCGGCGCAGCTCGGGCTGGAACACGACCACCAGGGCGAGCAAGCCGACAACGGCGCCCGCCTGGAGGATCTGCGACAGGAGCTGCAGGCCGAATGCCTGGGCAAGCACGTAGATGACGTACAGCACGGTCACGCCAATCACGAGACGGACGGCGCGGGTGCCCCGAATCAGGCTGAACAGGCCGTAGATCAGCAGCGCGGTCAAGCCGATATCCAGAAATGCGATCGGCTCAACCTGGAGGCTTTTGACCAGTTCGAGGAGCGCGTCCATCGCGGCAATGGTAGCCAGCGGCTCACCGGTCCTGCGTCAGCGGGCCACCGGTCCTGCGTGAGCGGGCCTCGGCCCTGCGTCAGCCGGCGAAGAGCTCCCGCGCGGCGGCGGCCACCTCCTTGTCGGGCTGGAGGACGAGCAGACGCTCCAGCAGCTGCAACCGCTGGGCGGCGCGGTCGGGCCAGCCACGGGCCAGCCAGGCGCGCGCGATCTCGAGGTGGGTACGTGGCGCCGACGAGTCGAGCGCCAGCGCGCGCAGGCAGGCGTCGAGGGCCGCGTCGTGGTGGCCGGCGACGCGATGCTCTGCCGACTCGGCCAGCCAGGCGTCGATCGCGGCGTCGGTCTTGCCTGCCGCGCGCGCCTGCTCGCCGCTCGCCAGGTAGCGGTCCGCGCTGGAACCGGGCGTGGCGAGGCCGGCCGCGCTGTTGGGGCCGCTTCCGGGGCCTTGCCTGATCCGCTCCTGGACCTGCGCCGCCTCGGTGCGCCGGCCGGCTGCCAGCAGAGCCGCCGCGCGTCCTGTGAGCGCGTCGATCTGATCCGGTTCGAGCTCGAGCGCGCGCTCATATGCCGCGAGCGCCTCGCGCGGCTGGTTCAGGCGCAGGAGCGTGCCGCCGAGCGCGACGTGCGGCAGGGCGCGCTCGCCGGCGAGCTCGGTCGCCGCGCGATAGCAACGCAGCGCTTCCTTGAGCTGCCCTGAGGCCGCGAACTGGTGACCGGCGCGCAGCGTTTCCGCGTACTTGCCGTAAACGTCTACCACGGGCCGATCATCGGGCCACTCCGGGTGCGCCCGATATGGCGCGACCGGGCTAGGCCAGGCCCGCCAGATGTCAGTTCGGTGCGTTCACCGCACCTACGGTCTGCCTGACGTCCGTGCTTGCCAACGAGGCGGTTTTTCTGCCGAATCTCGGCAATACGCAGCCCGGGGCTGGCCAAACCGCTTGGTTAGGTCCTTATCGCGCAAATGGCGAGAAACTGACCAGGACGCGGCCGCGGACGAGCGAATGGCGAGAATCGACGGAAAGGGCAAGCTAGCGAGCGCGCGCACTCTCGTGCGTAAGCGAGCGAACGTGGGCGGCAACGCCCCAGCGTGGCCGCATGAGGCGGCCCCCGCTCAGCGCCCGCAAGGAGGAGGCGTCCACGCTCCTCCGGAGCGGGGTCACCGACGACGCGCAGCAGGGCCCGTGAGGGCCGCTGCGGAGGCTATCTCTTCGTGTATTGCGGGGCCTTGCGGGCCCTCTTGAGGCCGAACTTCTTGCGCTCCTTCATGCGCGGGTCGCGCGTCAGGAGGCCGGCCGAGCGGAGCGGGGCACGAACGCCTTCCGGGTCCGACTGGAGCAGGGCGCGGGCGATGCCGTGGCGGATCGCGCCGGCCTGGCCGTGGTGGCCACCGCCCTCGACCTTGATCATGGCGTTGTAGCGACCTTCGGTGTTGGTCACCTTGAAAGGCATCGTGACCTCGGTCAGGTCGATGGCGTTGCCGAAGTGCTCCTCGAGGGAGCGGCCGTTGACGACGATCTCGCCCTCACCGGCGAGCAGGCGCACGCGCGCGATGCTGGTCTTGCGCCGGCCCGTGCCGTAGAAGAAGGATGTGGTCCCGGCAGCCATCAGCGAGTCGAACCTCCCATTGGCAGCGGCTCAGGCTGCTGCGCCTCGTGCGGGTGTTCGGTGCCCGCGTAGATCTTCAGCTTGCGCAGCTGCTGCACGCCCAGTCGGTTGCGCGGCAGCATGCCCTTGACGGCGCGGCGGATGACCTCTTCGGGTCGCCGCGTGAGCAGGTCGGCGAGGGTCTCCTCGCGGTAGCCGCCCGGATAGCCCGAGTGGCGTGAGTAGGTCTTCTGCTCGCTCTTCTTGCCGCCGACGTCGATCTTCGCGGCGTTGAGCACGATGACGTGATCGCCGGTATCGATGTGGGTGGCGTAGGTGGGCTTGTGCTTGCCCTCGAGCACGAAGGCAATCCGTGACGCGAGCAGGCCGAGGCGCTGGTTGGTGGCGTCAACCACGAACCAGTGGCGATCGATCTCGCTAGCCCTGGGGCTGTACGTCCTGCTCATCATTCCTGATTGTCCTGCTCTTCCCTTTTTCGTGTCTTGTGGCGGCGGGGCCCTATCGGCACGCGCCAGAGGGTCAGCCCGCGTGGCGCGGCGGCCTCGCCGTTGAACGCCGGGCGTCGTTCGCCCAGCGCCTGCGCCAGATCCTCGGCACTTGCCCGTCCGTGACCCACTCTCAGCAGAGCGGCCACGATGCGCCGCACCATGCCCCGCAGGAACGCGTCGCCGATCACCGTCACGGTGATCAGGTCGCCCCGGCGGACAACGCTCAGCTTGGTCAGCGTCCGCACCGGCTGGCGATCCGCCCCGCCAAAGGCGGAGAAGTCGTGCCGGCCGATGAACACCTTTGCCGCCGCGGCCATCGCCGCGACATCGAGCCGCTCCCTCACGCCAAGCGATTGGCGTTCACGCAGCGGGCTGCGCCGTCCGTTCCAGATCAAGTAGCGGTATTCCCGGTGCCTGGCCTGATGACGTGGGCTGAAGTCCTGCCCGACCGGGATGATCGGACCGATTCCGATGTCCCTCGGCAGGCCTGCCGCGAGTGCTTTCTGGAGCTCCGACCGACCGAGTCGCCCGGTGTAGGTGAAAGCGATCACCTGCCCGCGGGCATGAACTCCGGCGTCGGTGCGTCCAGAGCCGTCGACGACCACCCGGGTCCCACCCGCGAGTCGACGCAGCGCGCTTTCCAGCTCACCCTGGACCGTGCGACCTCCAGGTTGAACCTGGAAGCCGGCAAAGTCAGTGCCGTCGTATTCGACCCGCGCGCGGTACCGCACGGGGACGCCCTCTCGAGCGCACTTCCGTGGCGCGGCCTTGCGACCGCTCTTGCCTGTGCCGCCCATGCGGGCTGGCGTCTGCTAGCTAGACCAGCTCTAGCTGGACCATCGGTGCCGCGTCTCCGTTGCGCGGCCCGATCTTGATGATGCGCGTGTAGCCCGAGGTGCGATCGCTGTACTTGGGCGCGATCTCGTTGATCAGCTTGTCGATGACGAGCGGCTCGTCGGGCAGCTGGGCGATGATCTGGCGCCGCGCGGCCAGTGAGCCGTCCTTGGCGAGGGTGATGACATGCTCGACCTGACCGCGGATTTCCTTGGCGCGGGCCTCGGTCGTCTTGATCTGCTCATAGCGCAGCACGGCGACGATCAGGTTCTTGAACAGCGCCTTGCGCGGCCCGGTCTTGCGACCGAGCTTGCGGCCCGCTATGCAGTGCGCCATTTGCCTACTCTTCCTCGTCCAGGTCGTCGAGACCCGACTCGGGATCGAACTCGGCCGCGTCGCCACCTTCGTCGGGCGGCAGGAACCCGCGCATGCGCAGGCGCTCCTTCATCTCGTCGAGCGACTTCTTGCCGAAGTTGCGCATCCGCAGCAGATCCTCGTCCTGGAGCTGCAGCAGCTGGCCGACCTTGACGATGTTGTTGCGCTTCAGCGAGTTGTAGGCGCGCATCGGCAGGTCGAGCTCTTCGATGGGCATGTCGAGCATGTTGGGCGGCAGCTGCGGCGCGCCGGGCAGGCCGCTCTCCGTCGCGGCCATCTGCTTGCCCGCCGCGGTGAACAGGCTGAACTGGCCGACCAGAATCTCCGCGGCGCGGCTGAGCGCCTCTTCTGGCGTGAGCGTGCCGTCGGTCTCGATCTCGATGGTCAGCTTGTCGTAGTTGGTCATCTGGCCGACGCGCGTGTTCTCGACCGTGTAGTTGACCTTGCGCACCGGCGAGAAGATGGCGTCGACCGGGATGACACCGATCGGCAGCTGTTCGCTGCGCTCCGCGGCGAGGTAGCCCACGCCGCGCTCGACGGTCATGTCGATCTCGACCGGCGCATCGTCCGAGTCAAGGGTCAGCAGGTGCTGGTCGGGGTTGATGATCTCGACGTCCGCGTTGGCCTCGATGTCGCGCGCGGTCACCGCGCCGGCACCGGACTTGGACAGGCGCAGCTGCACCGGGTGGGGCGCATAGCTCTTAAGGCGCAGCTTTTTGACGTTGAGCACGATCGCGGTCACGTCCTCGACGACGCCCGGGATGGTGCTGAACTCGTGGTAGACGTCGCGCACCTGGATGGAAGTCACGGCGGCGCCCTCGAGGCTCGAGAGCAGGACGCGCCGCAGCGCGTTGCCGATCGTCACGCCGTAGCCGGCGGGGAGCGGGCTGGCCTCGTACTTGGCGTACCAGTCCTGCGTCTCGCCGACGGCCTCGATCTGTGGGTTCTCTAGCTCAATCACTGGATGCTTCTCCTAAGCAGGCCTGGCGCCCGCGTAACTACCTCGAGTAGAACTCGACGACCAGCTGCTCGTTCAGCTCCGCCGGCATCTGGTCGCGCCGCGGCTGGGCGTTGACGCTGCCGCTCAGCTTGTCGGGGTCAACCGACAGCCAATCGGGGCGCTGCGCACCCTTCAGCGTTTCACGCGCGTTCTTGAAGTACTCGGACTTGCGGCTCGCCTCGCGCACCTCGACCCGGTCGCCCTCGGCGACCGCGTACGAGGGGATGTTCGTGGCGGTGCCGTTCACCATGAAATGGCCGTGCGACACGAGCTGGCGCGCCTGGGCGCGGCTCGTCGAGAAGCCCATTCGGAAGACGACGTTGTCGAGGCGCGTCTCGAGCATGCGCAGCAGCGCCTCGCCGGTCACACCCGTGTGGCGCTCAGCCTCGTTGAAGTAGTTTCGGAATTGGCGCTCGTGGACGCTGTAGATGCGGCGCATCTTCTGCTTCTCGCGCAGCTGCAGGCCGAAGTCCGACACCTTGCGCCGGCGCACGCCGTGCTGGCCGGGCGGATTGGGACGGCGCTCGAAGGGGCACTTCTTGGTGTAGCACTTGGCGCCCTTCAGGAAGAGCTTCATGCCCTCGCGCCGGCACAGGCGCGAAACGGGACCGCGGTAACGTGACATCTCTTGTCGCTCCCCCTAGACCCGGCGCCGCTTGGGCGGGCGGTTGCCGTTGTGTGGAATGGGGGTCACGTCGGTGATGGCGGTCACCTCGATGCCGGCGGCCTGGAGCGAGCGGATGGCCTGCTCGCGACCCGCGCCGGGGCCCTTGACGAAAACCTCGACCTGGCGCACGCCGTGCTCCATGGCCTTGCGCGCCGCGCCCTCTGCGGACAGGGCCGCGGCGTAAGGCGTGCTCTTGCGCGAGCCCTTGAAGCCGGCCACGCCGGCGCTGCCCCACGAGACCGTGCCCCCGGCGAGGTCGGTGATGGTGATGATCGTGTTATTGAAGCTGGCCTGGATGTGCGCGTGGCCGGCCGGCACGTTCTTCTTCTCGCGCCGGCGCGTCTTCTTCGCGCCCTTCTTCTCCGCCATGAGGCTGTGGCTGCTCCCTACTTCTTGCGCTTGACGCCGACAGTCCGCCGCGGTCCGCGACGCTGACGTGCGTTGGTCTTGGTTCGCTGGCCGCGCGCGGGCAGGTTGCGCCGGTGGCGCAGGCCGCGATACGAGCCGATCTCCTGGAGTCGCTTGATGTTCAGCGCGACCTCGCGGCGCAGGTCACCTTCGACCTTGTAGCGCCGATCGATGATCTCGCGCAGCCGGTTGACCTGGTCTTCGGTCAGGTCGCGCACGCGGGTGTCGCCGTTGACGTTCGCCTGGGCGAGGATCTTCTGGCTGGTCGGCAGGCCGATGCCGTAGATGTACGTCAGGGCGACCTCGACGCGCTTCTCGCGCGGGATGTCGATGCCGGAGATGCGTGCCATCTGCTTGCCCTAGCCCTGGCGCTGCTTGTGCTTGGGATTCGTGCAGATGACCATCACGACGCCGTGGCGACGGATGATCTTGCAGTTATCGCAGCGCGTCTTGACTGATGCCGAGACCTTCACGAGAGTCCTTCTACTTGAGGCGATAGGTGATGCGGCCGCGCGAGAGGTCGTATGGCGACAGCTCCACGCGCACCCGATCGCCGGGCAGGATGCGGATGAAATTCATGCGCAGCTTGCCGCTGATGTGCGCCAGGACGCGGTGTTTGTTCACTTTGTCCGCGGCATCGATCTCGATGGCGAACATCGCGTTGGGCAACGGCTCGATGACCGTACCCTCGACTTCGATTGCGTCCTTCTTGGCCACAGGCGGCGGCAGGCTCCTTCAACTGAAACTGACGGTGAATGGGGCCCGGATTCGCGGCCGAGAATGACCCAGCCACCGAGCGTGGTGACGCGCCAGACGGAGTCTGACGCACGAACGGGGAGTGTACCAGAAGTGTCACCTCGTCGGCAACGCCTCGGGGGCTCCGCTCGCCACCGGCATGAACGCCGGCGCGGACGCGGTCAGGACGCGCGGCCCATCCGCGGTCACCGCGATCGTGTTCTCCCAGTGCGCGGCCAGTGAGCCGTCGGCCGTGACGACCGTCCAGCCGTCCTCGCGGATCCGCACCTCGTGGCCGCCCAGCGTGAACATCGGCTCGATCGCGAGGCACAGCCCGGGTTCGATGCGTCGGCCACGGGAGCCCGTGCGGTAGTTGGTGACCTGCGGCTCCTCGTGCATCTCCGTGCCGATGCCATGGCCCACGAACGCGCGGATGACGCCGTAGGCGGCGTCGCGACCGATGTCCTCGATCGCACCCGAGATGTCGGCCAGGAAGGCCCCCGGCTGGGCCGCCGCGATGCCCGCGTACATGGCTCGTTCCGTCGTCTCGACAAGTCGCCGCGTGTGGTCCGGCACCTCGCCCACGATGAACGTGCGTGCCGCGTCGCCGTGCCAGCCATCAACGACGGCCCCGGCGTCGACGGACACGATCTGGCCTTCGCGGATGCGGCGCGGGCCGGGCACGCCATGGACGATCTCGTCGTCGAGCGAGACGCACAGCGTGTGGCGATAGGGCGCGACGCGGCCGGGCACGCCGACAAACGACGGCACGCCATGCGCGGCTCGAATCATCTCCTCGGCGATGGCGTCGAGCTGGAGCGTGGTCACGCCCGGCTTCACCTCGGCCGCGAGGCGGTCGAGCACGGACGCGACGAGCGCGCCGGCGATCGCCATCCTCTCAATCTGGGCGCTGCTCTTGAGCGTTACCCGCCGGTCGGGTGTCATGCGTCTAGCCCTGCAGGCGCGCCGGCTGGGCGATGGCGTGCAGCAGGGCGTCGGTCACCTGCGCGACCTCGCCCGCGCCGTCAACGGTGCTCAGCACCCCGCGATCGGTGTAGTAGTCGACCACCTCGTACATCGGCGGCAGCTGCTGCTCCAGCCGCGTCTGGACCGTGGCCGGCTTGTCGTCGTCGCGCTGGTAGAGCGGCGCGCCCTCGATATCGCACACGCCCTCGACCTTGGGCGGGCGCGCTACCGAGTGGTAGACGTGATCCGGGCTGACCGTGCAGATCCAGCGCCCCGACAGCCGGCGCAGCAGCTCGTCGCGCGCCACGTCGACATACAGCGCCGCGCCGACCTCGCCGTCCATCTTGGCGAGCATGGCATCGAGCGCCTCCGCCTGGGGCCGGGTGCGGGGGAAGCCGTCGAGGATTGCGCCATCGGCCGCGTCGGGCTTGGCCAGGCGGTCGGAGATCATCTGGACCGTGACGGAGTCGGGCACGAGCGCGCCCGACTCGAGATAGCCCTTGACCTTCTTGCCGAGAGCGGTGCCGCGCTTGATGTTGTCACGGAAGAGATCGCCCGACGCGACATGGGGCATCCCCAGCCGCTCGGACAGGAGCGCCGCCTGCGTGCCCTTGCCGGCACCCGGCGCCCCGACCATGACATACACCCTCAACGAATGAAGCCCTCGTAGTTGCGCATCATCAGCTGCGCCTCGATCTGTTTCATCGTCTCGACCACCACGCTCACGACGATGAGCAGCGCAGTGCCGCCCAGCGCGAAGCCGCCGACCACCCCCTGACCAGCGAACAGCGACGAGAGCACGATCGGCGAAACGGCGATCAGGGCGAGGAAGATGGCGCCCGCGAGGCTCAGCCGGAAGACGACCTTCTGCAGGTAGTCGCGCGTGGGCGCGCCGGGTCTGATGCCGGGGATAAAGCCCCCGTTCTTGCGCAGCTGATCGGCGGTCTCATCGGGCTTGAAGGTGAACGCGGTGTAGAAGTACGTGAAGCCCATGGTCAGCAGGAAGTAGAAGACCATGTAGGGGATGCCGTTCGGGCTCAGGAAGCCGACGATGCCGTCGGCTATGGAGTTGACGAGGGACGGTTCGGCGTTCGGCGGCGTCGCGAAGTACGACGCGATCTGCGTCGGGAACAGCAGGATGCTCACCGCGAAGATGATCGGGATGACGCCGGCCTGGTTGACGCGCAGTGGCAGGAAGGTCGCGCCACCCTGGTACATGCGCCGGCCGCGAACGCGCGACGCGTACTGGATGGGGATGCGGCGCTGCCCTTCCTGGATGTAGACGATCACCGCCACGACCACCAGGGCCAGGATCACGAACAGGATGCCGGCCGGGATGTCGGGCGCCTGGAGGAACGCGGCCACGCCCTGCGGGATGCGGGCGACGATGCCGGCGAAGATCAGGAAGCTGATGCCGTTGCCGATGCCGCGCTCGGTGATTAGCTCGCCGATCCACATGGCGAGCAGGGTGCCGCCCGCGAGGGTGATCATCTGGGTCAACGTGGTCGGGCTGAGGATGTCGATCGGCTCGACGATCTGGCTCTGCGACAGGATGGCCAGGTAGCCATAGGCCTGGAGCAGCGCCAGCGGCACGGTCAGGTAGCGCGTGTATTGATTGAGCCGCGTCCGGCCGTACTCGCCCTCGCGTGAGAGCGCCTGCAGGCGCGGCACAACGCCCTGCATGAGCTGCATGATGATCGAGGCGTTGATGTACGGGTTCACGCCCATGGCCACGATGGAGAACGAGCGCAGGCCGCCGCCCGAGAACAGGTCGAGCAGCTGCAGGAACGTCTGGTTGTTGATGAGCTGATCGAGCGCCTGGTGGTTGACGTTCGGCACCGGCACGACCGCGAGCAGCCGGTACACGACCAGCATCACCAGCACGAACAGGATGCGCCGCCGGATGTCCGGCGCGCGGAACGCGTTGATCAGCGCTTCAATCATCTTTTATAGATCCCCTGTCGGGTCTTAGTTGTCGGACTCAGTGGATTCAGACGAGTCGCTGACTTCGGCGGCTGCTTCAGGCTGGGGCTCCGATTCGGCCTTCGGAGACTCCGACCCGTTGGCCTCCTCCCCTGCATCGGCCTGAGCCGGCTTGGCCTTCTTGGCCGACTTGTCGGCTTTATCAGGCTTCGCAACCTTCTCCGGCTTGGGCTCGGCTAGGACAAGGACGTTGCCGCCGGCGGCCTCGATCTTCGTCTTGGCGCTGGCGCTGAACGCGTCGGCCGCGACAAACAGCTTGGTCGCGACCTCGCCCTGGCCCAGGACCTTGAGCGGCCGGCCGTCGCCGCGGATCAGGCCCGCCTGGGCGAGCGTCTCGGCGTTGACGGTGGGCGGCTTGGCGTCACCCAGCCGGCCGGCCTCGGCGTAGGCCGAGATCTGACCGACGTTGACCACCGCGTACTGGACGCGGAACTTGTTCTTGAAGCCGTGCAGCTTGGGCACGCGGATATGGATGGGCGTCTGGCCGCCCTCGAACCAGGCGGGGATGCTCGCGCCCGCGCGCGAGCGCTGGCCCTTGGTGCCGCGGCCGGCGGTCTTGCCCTGGCCGGCGGCGATGCCGCGGCCAACACGGGTGCGCGCCTTGCGCGCACCGGCGGCCGGGCGCAGGTCATGCAGCTTCACGACTTGCTCGCTTCCTTCTTGCGCGCCGCGGACTTGGCCTTCGCGGCTGTCTCCGCGCCATCGGTCGGCTCCGTGCGCAGCAGGAATCGGATGGCGCGCGTCATGCCGCGCATCTCGGGCGTGTCATCGATCACGACCGACTGGCCGATGCGATGCAGGCCCAGGGCGCTCATGGTCGCCCGCGTGCGCTGGGTGTGGCTGATGGGGCTCTTGATGAGCGTGACCTTGAGCTTAGCCGGCATTGGCAGTTGCCTCCGCGCGCGGGCCGGCGCCCGGCTGGCCGCTGATGACGCTGCGCAGCTTCTTGCCGCGGCGCGCCCCGATCTCCTCGGCGCTGCTCATGCCGCGCAACGCCTCGTGGGTGGCGCGCACGACGTTGACCGGGTTGGTCGAGCCGAGCGACTTGCTGAGGATGTCGCGGATGCCCGCGGCGATGACCACCGCACGGACGGAGCCGCCGGCGATGACGCCGGTGCCCTGTGAGGCGGGCTTCAGCATCACCGTCGACGCGCCGTACTGCTGGGTCACGGCGTGGGGGATGGTCGTGCCGACGAGCGGCACCTTGATCAGATGCTTCTTCGCGTCCTCGACGCCCTTGCGGATGGCCTCCGGCACCTCGCCCGCCTTGCCGAGGCCAACGCCGACATGGCCGGCGCCGTCGCCGACAACGACGACCGCGCTGAACGAGAAGCGCCGGCCGCCCTTGACCACCTTGGCAACGCGGTTGATCTGAACGACACGCTCCTCGAGCGTGAGACGGGCGGGATCGATCCTCGGCATGACTTGGTCTTTCTCCTGGTTAGAAGTCGAGGCCGGCTTCGCGCGCGGCGTCGGCCAGGGCGCGCACGCGGCCGTGATAACGGAAGCCGGCGCGGTCGAACACGACCTTCGTGACGCCGGCCGCGCGAGCGCGTTCGGCGAGCAGCTTGCCGACCTGCTTGGCGTCTTCGGTCTTGGTGCCCTTGCGATCGCGCAGGCCGCCTTCCAGTGACGAGGCGCTGGCCAGCGTCTTGCCGGCCGTATCGTCGATCAGCTGGGCGTAGATCTGGTTGATGCTGCGGAAGACCGCCAGGCGCGGCCGCTCAGGCGAGCCGGAGAGGGTCAGGCGCAGACGGGCGTGGCGCTTGTGGCGCGACGTGCCGCGTGAAGTAGCGAGGCTCACTTCTTGCCTCCGATCTTGCCCGCCTTGCCGGCCTTGCGGCGGATGACCTCACCGGCGTAGCGCACGCCCTTGCCCTTGTACGGCTCGGGCTTGCGCGTCGAGCGGATGCGCGCGGCGATGTGGCCGACGAGCTCCTTGTCGATGCCGACGACGGCGAGCTTGATGGGCGACTCGACATCGAAGCTGATGCCCGCAGGGGGATCGATCTCGATGGGGTGCGAGTAGCCCAGGTTGAGCTGCAGCTTCTTGCCCACGAGCTGGGCGCGATAACCGACACCGGTGATCTCGAGCGGCTTGCGGAAGCCCTCGGTCACGCCGATGACCATGTTGTTGAGCAGGGTTCGTGTCAGGCCGTGCAGCTCGCGCGACTTCTTCTCGTCGTTGGGCCGCTCGACACGCAGCGTGCCGTCGTCCTTGACGATGCGCAGCTCGGGCGACAGGTCGCGCTCGAGCATGCCCTTGGGGCCCTTGACCGCGACGTGGCTGCCCTCAACGTCGACCGTGACACCGGCCGGGATGGGTATGGCGAGTCTGCCGATTCGTGACATTGCTAGCTACCGACTTCCGCTGCTACCGATTACCAGACGTAGGCCAGGACTTCGCCGCCCAGCTGCGCCTGTCGGGCGCGGGCGCCGGTCATGATGCCGTGGCTGGTGCTGACGATGACGACACCCAGGCCGCCGAGCACGCGCGGGATGTCGGTCTTGGTCGCGTACACGCGCAGGCCAGGCTTGCTGACGCGCTTCATGCCGCTGATGACCGGCACCTTGCCGACGTACTTGAGGTGCAGCTTGAGCTGCTGGTGGTTGCCATCCTGGGCGTCCTCGAAGCCGTCGATGAAGCCCTCGTCTGACAGGATCTGGGCGATCGCGCGCTTGGTCCGCGACGCGGGCACGAGGATCTCCGAATGGCGCGCGCGACTGCCGTTGCGGATGCGCGTCAGCATGTCTGCGATGGGGTCTGACATGTTCATCTGGCTACCAGCTCGACTTGGTCACGCCGGGCAGCTCGCCCAGCAGCGCGCGCTCGCGGAAGCAGATGCGGCACAGGCCGAAACGGCGCATGTAGCCGCGCGGCCGGCCGCACACGAAGCAGCGGTTGTAGCCCTGCGACGTCTGGTGCGGCTTGCGCTTGGCCTTCGCGATGAGTGACTTCTTTGCCATTGGACCCTTTCTCGGTTTCTCTGCCCGTTCTGCTCGGCGTCGCTGCTAGTGCTTGACTAGTTGGCGAATGGCATGCCGAGCAGCTGCAGCAGCCGCTTGGACTCTTCGTCGGTGCGCGCGGTGGTGACGATGCTCACCTCGAGGCCGCGCAGCTTGTCGATCTTGTCGTAGTCGATCTCCGGGAACGCGAGCTGTTCGCGCAGCCCGAGAGAGTAATTGCCGCGGCCGTCGAACGACTTGTCCGGCACTCCCCGGAAGTCGCGGATACGCGGCAGCGCCAGGCGAGTCAACCGCTCCAGGAAGTCCCACATGCGCTGGCCGCGAAGCGTGACCTTGGCGCCGATGGGATTGCCGGTGCGGACCCGGAACTGGGCGATCGAGCGCCGCGCGCGGGTCACGATCGGCTTCTGGCCGGTGATCGCGGCCAGGTCGCCCACCGCGGCATCGAGCGCCTTGGCGTTGGTCAGCGCCTCGCCCAGGCCGATGTTCACCACGATCTTGTCGAGGCGCGGCACCTGCATCGGGTTGGAGTAGCTGAACTCCTTCTGGAGCGCCGGCGCGACCTCGTCGCGGTAGCGCAGGTGCAGGCCGTGCAGTGCGCCGTTGGCAGCGGCGGGTGCGGCCTTCGCCGCGCCACGCTGTATCTTGGCTTCCGGAGCCGGCGACGGAGCCTCCACCATAGCCGCAGCCCTGGGCTCGGCGGCGGCCTTCGCCGGAGCCTTGCTCGCGGCCTTCGGCGGCGCCTTGGGGGCAGCCTTCGGCTCGGCCCTGGCAACTGCCTTCGACGGCGCCTTTGCCGTCGCCCTGGCCGCTGCTGCCGGCGCCTTGGCGGTGGCCTTTGGCTCGGCTTTCGCCGTTGTCTTCGTCGTCTTGGTCACGGGCTTGTCGTCGGCCGCCTTGGCGCTCACTTCTTGCGCGTCTCCTTGCGCGTTTCGGTCGTCAGGGTCTCGCCGCAGTTGGTGCACAGGCGGATCGATCGGCCGTCACCAGCTACGCCGTGCTTGATCCGTGTGGGCTGGCTGCATTGCGGGCAGATGATCATCACCTTGCTCGCGAGGATGGGCTGCGCCACGTCGAGGATGCCGCCCTGCTGGATGCGCGGCTGGCGCTCCGTGCGGCCCTGCTTCTGGCGCGGCTTGGTATGGACCTTGGCGATGTTCAGGCCCTCGACGACCACGGCAACGCTGGCCAGCGGACTGACCTTGCGCCAGCCTGAGCCGTACTTGGCCACGGACTTCTTGAAGCCCTGGCCGTTGCGCACGACGTGCTCGACCGTGCCCTTCTTGCCGGCCTCGCGGCCGGTCAGCACGAGTACCTGGTCGCCCTTGCGGATGTCCGGCACGCGCATGTCGCGCGCCGGCGGCTGGGTTCGCGCCATCACAGCACCTCCGGCGCGAGCGACACGATCTTCATGTAGCCGCGGTCGCGCAGCTCGCGCGCCACTGGGCCGAAGATGCGCGTGCCACGCGGGTTGTTCTGGTTGTTGATGAGCACCGCGGCGTTCTCGTCGAAGCGGATGTATGAGCCATCCGGCCGGCCGAGCTCCTTGGTGGTGCGCACGATCACCGCCTGGACGACGTCGCCCTTCTTGACCGCGGCATTAGGAATGGCCTGCTTGACGCTGGCCACGATCACGTCACCCACGCCCGCAGTCGTCTTCTGGGAGCGGCCCAGGACGCGGATGCACTGGATGACGCGCGCGCCGGTGTTGTCGGCCACCTTCAGGCGGCTGTATTGCTGGATCACTGCGCAACTTCCTCGGCGGCCTCAGCACCGGCCTCCGCGGCGGCGGCGTGGCGGCCCGGGTGGGCAGCGCCGTGGATGGCCTCACTCGTCGCCTCTTCCTCGGAGACGAGCGGCTCTGTGGCGCCCTCGCCTGCGCGAGCGACGATCTCGACCATGCGCCAGCGCTTGGTCGCGCTCAAGGGTCGCGACTCGACGATGCGCACGGTGTCACCGATGCGCGCCTCGTTGTTCTCGTCGTGCGCCTTGAACTTGGTCGAGAGGCGAATGACGCGCTTGTACAGCGGGTGGCGTGACAGGCGCTCGACGGACACGACGATCGTCTTGTCCATCTTGTCCGACACGACCCGGCCCACCTTGGCCTTCTTGATCACGGCGCGCTGAGCGACTGCGCTCACTCTTCATCTCCCTTGGCGGCATCGGCCGTCGTCTCGGCACCGGTAGTGCTCTTGGTCGCGGCCTCGGTGGCCGCGGCGCCCTTGGCGGCGCTGTCCTTGCTGGTCGTGCTCGCCTTACCGGCAGACTTGGCGGCCGGCTTCGCGGCCGACTTGGCAGCCGCCTTGGCAGCTGCCGCGCGGGCAGCGGGCTTGGGCGAGGCGGTGCGCGGCACCATCGTCTCGTCGAGGCTGCGCTCGGTCATGACCGTGAGGACGCGCGCGATGGAGCGGCGCGTCTGGGTCAGCTGGCTGTGATCGGTCAGCTGGCGCGTGGCCAGCTGGAAACGCAGGTCATACAGCGCGCGGCGCTGCGTGACCAGCTCACCGAGCAGCTCGGTGTCGGTCAGGTTGCGGACGCTATCAATGTCCATCGCCCACCCCCTCGCGCATCAGGAACTTCATGTTGACGGGCAGCTTCATGGCGGCCAGGCGCATCGCCTCCGATGCCTCCTTGACCGGCACGCCCGACATCTCGAACAGGATCCGGCCTGGCTTGACGACCGCGACCCAGTGGTCGGGCGCGCCCTTGCCGGAGCCCATGCGCACCTCGGCCGGCTTCTTGGTCACCGGCTTGTCCGGGAAGACGCGGATCCAGATCTTGCCGCCGCGCTTGACGTAGCGCGTCATGGCGCGACGTGCGGCCTCGATCTGGCGCGCGGTGATCCAGGCCGGCTCCTCGGTCATCAGCGCGTAGTCGCCGAATGCGATCGTGTAGCCGCCCTTGGCCAGGCCGGACATGCGGCCGCGCTGGACGCGGCGATGCTTGACTCGCTTTGGCATCAACATGGCTACGCCGCTCCCTGCGCTGCCGCCTCGGGCGGCGCCTGGCGCGTGGGCATGATGTCGCCGCGGTAGATCCAGACCTTGACGCCAATGCGGCCGTAGGTCGTGTGGGCGTGGACCTGGCCGTAGCTGATGTCCGCGCGCAGCGTGTTGAGCGGGATGCGGCCTTCCTTGTCCCACTCGCGACGGGCCATCTCGGAACCGCCCAGGCGGCCCGACACCGCGATGCGCACGCCCTTGGCGCCGGCCTTCATCGTGCGCTGGATCGACTGCTTGAGCGCCTTGCGGAAGGCGATGCGCCGGTTGAGCTGCTGGGCGATGTTGGCCGCGACGAGAACCGCGTCGAGTTCGGGCTGGCGGATCTCCTTGATCTCGAGCTTGACCTTGGACGTGGTGATGCGCCCGATCTGCTGGCGCAGCGCCTCTACGTTCGCGCCGCCCTTGCCGATGACGATGCCCGGCTTGGCGGTATGAACGGTCACGGTCACGTGATTGATGCCGCGCTCGATGTCGACCAGCGAGACGCTCGCATTGGCCAGGCGCTTGGCGACCAGCTGGCGGATCGTGATGTCTTCCTTGAGCAGCGTTGTGTAGTTCTTGTCGGCGTACCACTTGGCGTTCCACGTGCGGGAAGTGCCAAGGCGGAAGCCGTACGGGTGAACCTTGCGACCCATCTGCTAGGCCTCCCTGTTCTCGACCACGACGGTCACGTGGGTCATTGGCTTGTGAATTGCAAACGCGCGGCCCTGCGCGCGCGGGTGAAAACGCTTGAGCGTGGGGCCCTCATTGGCCGTGGCCTCGGCGACGTACAGGTCGTCGGGTGCCAGGTCATGGTTGTTCTCGGCGTTGGCGGCGGCGCTGGAGAGCACCTTCGCGACTGTGCGTGCCGGGCCCTGGGTCATGTGCTTCAGTAGTGCGCTCGCCTCTGCGACGGGCAGGCCGATGATCGACTGGGTGACCAGTCGCGTCTTGCGCGTCGACAAGCGCTGGAACTTGGCGGTTGCCTTGACCTTCATCATTCGACCTACTTCAGCGCGCTCGAGCGCTCGGTGCTCTTGCCGTGGCCGCGGAAGCTGCGCGTGGGCGAGAACTCGCCGAGGCGGTGGCCGACCATGTTCTCGGTGATGTACACCGGGATGTGCTTCTTGCCGTTGTAGACCGCGAGCGTGTGGCCGACGAAGTCGGGGAAGATCACGCTGGCGCGCGACCAGGTCTTCAGCACCTTCTTCTCGTTCTTCTTGTTCATCTGCTGAACGTTCGAGAGAAGCCGCGCCTCGACGTAGGGGCCCTTCTTTAGTGAACGTGACATCTATGGACTCCTGCGCCTAGCTCTTGCGGTGCCGTGAGCGGACGATGTTGCGGCCGGTCAGCTTGTTGGTCCGGGTGCGATGGCCCATGGCAGGCTTGCCCCACGGCGTCTTGGGCGGCATGCCGGTAGGCGACTTGCCCTCGCCGCCACCGTGGGGGTGGTCGCGCGGGGTCATGGCCACGCCGCGGACTGACGGCCGCCGGCCGATGTGGCGGCTGCGGCCGGCTTTGCCGAGCGACTGGTTCTCGTGATCGAGGTTGCCGACCTGGCCGATTGTCGCCATGCAGCGCACGTCGACTCGCCGAACCTCACCTGACGGCATGCGCACCTGGGCGTGGTCGCCCTCCTTGGCCAGCAGCTGCGCGGCGGTGCCGGCAGAACGGACCATCTGGGCGCCGCGGCCCGGCACCATCTCGATGTTGTGGATCGTCGTGCCGAGCGGGATGGCCTTGAGCGGCAGCGCGTTGCCGACGCGCGCCTCGGCCTTGTTGCCGGAAATGACGGTATCGCCCACGTTCAGGCCGTTGGGCACGAGCATGTAGCGCTTGTCGCCGTCGCGGTAGTGCAGCAGGCCGATGCGCGCCGAGCGGTTGGGGTCGTATTCGATCGTCGCCAGAACTGCGGGCACGTCGAGCTTGTCGCGCTTGAAGTCAATGCGCCGGTAATGACGCTTCTCGCCGCCACCGCGATGGCGCACGGTCATGCGGCCCTGGCTGTTGCGGCCGCTGATGCGCTGCTGCGGCTCGAGCAGCGGCTTGTGCGGCTTGTCGGTGGTGATCTCCTCGAAGGTCGGCCGAGTCTGGAAACGGCGGCCGGCGGAGGTTGCCTTGTAGCTGCGCAGCGGCATCCCTACACCCCCTCGAAGAATTCGATCTTCTGGCCCGCGGCCAGGGTAACAACGGCCTTCTTCCACTTCGAGGTCCAGCCCTCGACACGCCCACCGCCACGGCGGTTGCGCGACTTCTCCTTGGGCTGCGTCGTGGAGACGTTGATCGTCACGACGTCGACCTTGAAGAGGTCCTCGATCGCGGCCTTGACCTGGTGCTTGTTGGCCGCACTGTGGACGCGGAATGTGTATTTGCCGCGCTGCGTCTCATCCATCGACTTCTCGCTGATGACCGGGCGCAGGATGATCTCGGCCGACTGGAGCGTCATGCGTACACCTCCGCCATCGTCGCCAGCGACGGCTGGGTGATGAGCAGCACATCGGCGTTCATGACGTCGACGATGTTGAGCGAGTCGGGCCGGATGATCGACACGCCCGGGATGTTGCGCGCCGACAGATCGAGGTTGGCGTCACTGCCATTCGCGACCACCAGCACGCGGCCGGTCGCCGCGAGCGCGTCGAGGTAGCCGACGAGGACCTGGGTCTTGGGCTCGTCGAGTCCGAGCTCGTCGACGACCTTGACCGCGCCGTCGCCGAACTTTGAGGTCAGCGCGCCATGGAGCGCCATGCGCTTCATGCGCTTGGGCAGGCGCTGTTCGTACGAGCGCGGATGCGGACCGAAGACCACGCCGCCGCCCGAGTAATGGGGCGCGTTGGTCGAGCCCTGGCGGGCGCGGCCCGTGCCCTTCTGGCGATACGGCTTGGCGCCGCCGCCGCGGACCTCGCCGCGCGTCTTGGTGTCTGACGTGCCGGCCCGGCGCGCGTTCATCTGCGCCGTGACGGCCTGGTGCATCACCGTCTGGTTGATGTCGGCCGCGAAGAGGGTCTCAGGCAGGTCGACGTTGCCGACGGACTTGCCCTGCTTGTTGTAGAGCGTCGTGCTGGGCATCACTTGGCCTTCTTCCCGGCCTTGGTGATCTTGCGGATCACGATGAGCGCGTTGCGCGCGCCGGGCAGCGGCCCCTTCACGAGGAGCACGTTGCGCTCGGCGTCGGCCTTGACGATGGTCGCCTTCTTGACGGTGACGGTGTCGTTGCCCATCCGCCCCGCCATGCCCGATCCCTTGAACACCTTGCCCGGGTACGTGCCCGCACCAACCGAGCCCGGCTGGCGGTGCGAGTCGGAGCCGTGCGTCTCCGGACCGCGCCGAAAGTTGTGGCGTTTGATGGTGCCGGAGAAGCCGCGCCCCTTGGAAACGCCGGTCACGTCGACCGTCTCACCCTCCGCGAACAGCGACACGTCGAGCGTCTGGCCGACCTGGTAGTCGGACGCGTCGTCGAGCCGGAACTCGCGTACGTCCTTGACCGGCGTCAGGCCCTTGAGCTGGCCGGCACGCGGCTTGGTCAGGCGACGCGGCTTGTGCGCGCCGAGCTGCACGGCGACATAGCCGTCGCGCTCGGCAGTGCGCAGACCGGTGACCGTATTCGGCTCCACGGCCACGACCGAGACCGGCACCATGGTGCCGTCCTCGGCGAAGACCGAGGTCATGCCGACTTTCTTACCGATTACACCAATGCTCATTGGACTCGCTACATCTTGATTTCGATGTCGACACCAGCGGCCAAGCTGAGTCGCATCAGGGCGTCGACGGTCTTCGCCGACGGGTCGAGGATGTCGATCAGCCGCTTGTGAGTCCGGATCTCGAACTGCTCGCGGCTGTCCTTGTCGATGAACGGTGAGCGGATCACCGTGAACTTCTCGATGCGCGTGGGCAGCGGCACCGGGCCGACCACGTCCGCGCCGGTGCGCTGGGCCGTCTCGACGATCTGAAGCGCCGACTGGTCCAGCAACCGGTGGTCGTAGGCCTTGAGGCGAATGCGGATGCGCTGCCGTGCCATCTTGTTAGGCCTCGATCTCGATGATCGCGCCGGCGCCGACGGTGTGGCCGCCCTCGCGGATGGCGAAGCGCTGGCCGGTCTCGAGCGCGATCGGGGTGATGAGCTCGACCCCCATGTCGACGTTGTCGCCGGGCATGACCATCTCC
>DATBRX010000078.1:0-2641 GCA_036560085.1 Candidatus Limnocylindrales bacterium | reverse complement strand
GTCGTTTCGCTGACCGGGTAGTCGACCTCGCCGACGACGCGCGACGCTGTCGCCGTGGAGACCCCGGCGAGCTTGGCAACCTCGGTGATCGAAGCCATGGCTGGTGGTCGGTGCCTAGTACGTGGGGCCGAAAGACTTGGGCTCGTCGCGCACGGTCAGCCACTGCCACTGGGTGAAGGTGTCGAAGTTGGCCTCCGCGCCAAAACGGCCACCGTTGCCACTCATGCCCATGCCGCCGAACGGGATCGTGGCCTCGTCGTTGATCGTCTGGTCGTTGACGTGGACCATGCCCGCGCGAATCCGTTGCGCGATTGCGAGGCCGCGCGAGATCGAGCGCGAGTAGACGCCCGCTGACAGTCCGTACTCGGATGAGTTGGCGAGCTCGATCGCCTCATCGTCGGAAGCGAAGGTCACGACCGGCGCGACAGGGCCGAAGATCTCGTCGGTCCAGGCCGGTGTGTCGAGGTGGACGTCGGCAAGGACGGTGGGACGGTAGAAGAGGCCCTCGTAGGTCCCGCCCTCCACGAGCCTAGCCCCGCCACTCGCGATGGAGCGCTGAACGATGTCGTCGACGCGCTTGATCTGGCGCTCGTTGACGATGGGGCCAAGCTCCACGTCCGTCCGGTACGGGTCACCAGTGCGCAGCCTTCTGGCCTTCTGGGCGAGCAGATCCACGTATTCATCGGCAACGCTGCGATGGACGATGTGGCGCCCGGTCGCGAAGCACACCTGGCCCTGGAACTGGAAGCTCGCGTACGCGCCCGCACTGGCGGCCGCGGCGAGATCGGCGTCGTCAAGGATGATCAGCGGGTTGTTGCCGCCGAGCTCCAGGCTGACTTTCTTGAGCAGGCCACCGGCCATGGCACCGACTATCCGCCCGACTTCCGTCGACCCGGTGAAGCTGACCAGATCGATGTTGGGATCGGTGACGAGGGCCTGACCGGCCTCAGCGTCGCCGATGACGATCTGGAGCAGCCCGTCGGGCAGGCCGGCCTCCTTGAAAACGGCCGCGAACATCGCGCCGCCGCAGACCGGGGTTTGTGGATCCGGCTTGAGGACGACGGCGTTGCCCAGGGCGAGCGCCGGGGCGACGACGCGCATGCCCAGGACGCTGGGCGAGTTCCACGGCGTGATGGCGCCGACGACGCCCACCGGCACGCGGCGGATCATGCTCAGGCGCTCCTGCTGGACGGTCGGCACGAGCGAGCCGTAGGGCTGCCATGGCATGGCCGCTGCGGCCAGCGCCTCACCGGCGGTGAAGTTCTGCTCGTGGTGCATCTTGTTGCGGTGGGCGCCGGTCTCGCGCATCGTCCAGGTGCCGAACTCGGGCCGGTGCGCTTCGTAGATCTCAGCTGCGCGGCGCAGAACTGCCGAGCGTTCCTGGTAGGAGGCCGCGGCCCACGCCGGTTGCGCGGCTTTCGCCGCGGCCGCGGCACGGGCGACGTCGTCAGGCGTCGACAGGCGCAGGTCAAGCAGGTGCCTGCCGGTCGCGGGCTCGTGGACGCTGTGCATCTCGCCCGTGCCGGTCTGCCAGTCGGCGAGGAAGGAGTCGAGCCAGTGCTCTTGCTGCGCGGTCTGATCGGACGCGATCACGGCCATTTCGTTACTCCTTGTCGGGCGCGGTTGCGGCGAAACGCTCGGCGTAGGTTCGGGGTGCGTCCTCGACGACCGCTCGCGCGCCGGTCGACGGGTCGCGCCACACCGGGCCGCGCTCCAGGACCTTGTCGATCAGCCCTTCCTCGAGGTACTGCGGCATCAGCCACGACTTGACCTCGATTGCCTCCTGGCCGTTGTAGCCGATCAGCTCGCGCACGTGCTTGTCGGTGTAGTAGCCGCCGACGATCACCAGCTGCAGCGCGGCCAGGCTATCCGGCTCGTCATTGGCGAGCGCCGCCAGTCGCGCAGCGGGATCGGCGTCCAGCTCCGGTCGCAGCGCCATGACCAGGGGCACCCGCAGGTCGGGCCGCGCGTTCAGCACGAACGCGATTCGCTGGGCGTCGACGACTTCGGCCGCCGAGGGCATGCCATGTGCCTCGGGGATGAGGTGATCGGCGATCCTGGCCAGCGTCAGGAGGCGGTCCCCGTCGAACTCCCTCAACTGGGTGACTCCGCAGCTGGCCCGCCGGCCGCTGCTGCGCGCTCCGCGCCTGCATCCCGCCAACTGGCGGCCTGCATGCTCTTCGCTTGCTCCGGCACCTGCTGTTCGAAGCGCGTCTCGACCATGTGCTCTGCCGCGCGCAGCGCTATCGCGACGATCGTCGACGTGGGGTTGACCCCGCTCGAGGTGACGAAAACCGAGCCGTCGACGACATACAGGTTCGGCACATCGTGCGACCGGTTCCACCGATCCACGACGCTCGTCTCGCGGTCCTCGCCCATGCGCGCGGTGCCCAGCAGGTGCCAGCCGCTGTAGCGCATCAGCCGGTCGGTCTCGATCTTGAAGGCGCCGGCGGTCAGCAGCGATTCGGTCGCGCGCTCGATGTGGAAGTCGAGCATCTTGCGCGTGTTCTCGGACATCCGGTAATGGATCTCGGCCGCGGCCAGACCGGATGAGTCGGTCAGCGTCTGCGACAGGACCAGGGTGTTCGCCTCATCGGGCAGGTCCTCGCCGAAGAGGCCCCAGTTCGCGCCATGGCCGAAG
>DATBRX010000077.1:0-8423 GCA_036560085.1 Candidatus Limnocylindrales bacterium | reverse complement strand
GCCGCGGAGGGCCAGGTGGTGATGGGCGCAATGGATGTCGGCTGGTCCGATGTCGGCACGTGGACGGCGCTGCTGGACGCACTCGTAGGTGGATACACCGCGCCCGCGCGTGTCGTGCCAGCCGGTGATGCCGCGCACCTGGCAGCCGACGATCTCGCGGTGGTGCGCGCCGAGGAGGACCGCCTGGTCCTCGAGACCGGCCCCGGCGAGGTGCGCTCCGCGCAGCCCATGGGCCTGCTGCCTGCCGCGCGACCGCACACCGCGGTCGTGCAGGATCTGCTGGCGCGCGTAAATGACGCGACGTCGGCGCCGTTGAAGGTGAACGCGTGAGCAGCGCCGCGCGGCCACCCATCGTCTTCGGCACGGACGGCTGGCGCGCCCGCATCGGCGAGGACTACACGTACGAGAACGTGCGCCGCTGCGCCCAGGGTGTCGCCGAATGGACAAGGGGCGTGGGCAGCAGCGCCAAGGGCGTGGTGATCGCCTACGACCGGCGTTTCGCGTCCGAGTTCTTCGCCCAGGCCGCGGCCGAGGTGCTGCTCGCCTACGACATCCCAGTGGCGATGGCTGAGACGGCCGTGCCCACGCAGATGACGTCGTACGAGGTTGTCGAGCGCGGCGCCGCCTGCGGAATCATGATCACCGCCTCGCACAACCCGTATCCGGACAACGGCTTCAAGGTGAAGTCGCCCAGTGGCGCTGCGGCGAGCCCGGACATGCTCGCTGTGATCGAGAAGACGATCGGCGACAACGCCGGCGCCCTGCCGCCGACGCGTTCGTATGCGGAGGCGTTGGCCGGCGGGAAGGTGGAGCTGTACGACCCATATCCGGGCTACGTCGAGTACACGAAGCGTTCGCTCGACCTGGACCGCCTAAAGGCGGCCGACATGCGCGTGCTGGTCGAGCCGATGTGGGGTGCCGGTGCCGGCTGGATCTCGCGCCTCCTCGCGGGCGGCAAGATCCAGGTCACGGAGATCCACCAGGAGCGCAACCCATTCTTCGGCGGTGTGAATCCGGAGCCCATAGCGCCCAACATCAACGAGTCGCTGGGCATCCTGAAGGGTGGCGGCTACGACCTGGGATTGCTGCTCGATGGCGATGCCGACCGAGCCGGGGCTGCCGATGAGCAGGGCACGTTCATCCACCAGCTCCAGGTGATGGGCCTGCTGATGTACTACATGCTCGAGCACCGCGGCCTGCGCGAGCCGGTCGTATCGACGATCAACGAAACGTCCATGGTCGGACGGCTGGGCAAGCTGTACGACGTGCCGGTCTTCGAGACGCCTGTCGGCTTCAAGTACGTCGGGCCCAAGATGATCGAGACCGGGGCGATGATGGGCGGCGAGGAATCGGGTGGCTACGGCTTCGGCATGCACCTCCCGGAGCGCGACGGAATCTATGCCGACCTGCTGCTGCTGGACCTGTTCGTGCGCGAGCGCGAGGCCGGACGCTGGCCGGTGTCGGCCGCGGTGGCCCACCTGCACGAGATCGCAGGCGCGTCTTTCTACCTGCGCACTGACGTCCACGTCGACAAGGCCGTCTACCCCGCCCTGAAGGACCGATTGCTCGTTGAGCTGAAGGCGCAGGCGCCGTCCAAGATCGCGGGCCAGGGCGTAGTCCGGACCGACGCGCTGTCGACGAACGACGGCTTCAAGTTCTGGACCGACGACGGATCGTGGCTCCTGGTGCGCTTCAGCGGGACGGAGCCACTCGTGCGCGTCTACGCGGAGGCGATGTCGCCCCAGATGCGTGACGAGATGCTCGACCAGGGCGCGCGACTGGTGCGCGGCGACGGGGCGGAGCATTGAGCACCGAAACCGGCCGCGTCCTCGAGGACGTGGCGGCGATCAAGCGCCGCGATCCGGGCTCGATGCTCGACAAGATCAACCGCTTCGCCGACCAGATGGACGCGTCCTGGAAGCTCAGCCGCGCGCTCGAGCTGCCCGAGCGGCATCGCGCGGCGAGCGCGGTCGCGGTGCTGGGCATGGGCGGCTCAGCCGTGTGCGGCGACCTGGTGCGGGCCATCTTCGGCGACCGGCTGACAGTGCCAATCGTGTCGGTGCGCGACTACGAGCTGCCAGCGTGGGTAGGTCCCACCACCCTGGTTGTCGCTGTCTCGCATTCGGGCGCGACCGAGGAGACGCTCGCCGCCCTCGGCACCGCGCTGGAGCGCCGCGCACCGGTCGCGGTGATCACCACCGGTGGTCCGCTGGGCGAGGTCGCCACGCGCGTCAACCTGCCGCGCCTGGTCTTCCCCAACGAGACGCCGCCGCGCGCGTCGCTGGGCTACACGATGGTCGCGCTGGCCGGCGTGCTCGAGCGCGCCGGGATGCTTGCGCTCACCGACGATGAAGTCACGGCCGGAGTTGAGGCCGCGCGGGAAGTGGCCCGCGCGTGCGCGGTCGACATCGACACCAGCGCCAACCTGGCCAAGCAGCTCGCCTGGTCACTGCTCGACCGACTGCCGGTCATCGAGGGCAGCGGCTTCCTGGCGGCCGTCGCGCGGCGCTGGAAGACGCAGCTCAACGAGAACTCCAACTCGACCGCGAGCGCGGAGGAGCTGCCGGAGGCGACGCACAACACGGTCGTCGGGTACGAGCAACCCGACACGTTGCGCGACCACCACTACATCGTCTTTCTCGAGGGGAGCGGCGAAAACCCGCGCAACTCGCGCCGCGCCCGCCTGTCGCGCGACATGCTCGACGCCGTGGGCACGTCTGCGCAGCGCGTCCTGTTCGACCAGCTGACACGCTTCGCCCAGGCGTGCGCGGCCATCGCCCTGGGTGACTTCGTGAGCTTCTACCTGGCGATGCTGTACGGCGTTGACCCCTCGGCAACGCCCGCACTGACGGTCGTCAAGGAGACCCTCGCTGAGTTCGACGCCGTGGAGGGGGACGACTGACGGAAAGGTCCAATCGGGGCCATTTGGACTGGTTGCGTCGACCCTCGGCGGTGTTAGTCTGACCTCCTAATCGCTCGGCTCGCACGGCTGGAGCGGATGCCGTGAAACCGAGCGCCAAACAGGTACGGGACGGCCCAAAGTCCCGGGCGGGAGGTTGCTCATGCACTCAAGCGTGATCGGCAAGATCGAGAAGGCCAATCGCTATGCACGCGAGCTGGACCGGATCACGATCGACCAGATGTCGCTCACTTTCCGGGGCGACAACGACAGTCATCGGGTGACCCTCGACACCGACCGCTGGCAGTGCACCTGTCACAACTTCGAAGCCCTGCACTCGTGCGCCCACGTCCTGGCGATGCAGAAGATCCTGGGCCAGATGCTGAGCGAACCCGCCCAGACGAGCTTCTTCGCCGCGGAGGGTGTTCCCGCCTGAGGCGCGTCTCAGCCGCGGCTCAACGCGGCAGGACGCACCATTCGAGGTAGCGCTCCCCGTCGCTCAGGTAGTGCATGTAGACGAGCAGGTCCCCTGCCAGCGACTGCTTGACCACGCGCTCGTCCGATGTCCAGTCGTACTCGGCGATGCGCCGGAACTGCCGCTCAGCCAGGTCATAGACGTACAGCCGCTGCTGGATGTCGTCCCACCACGCTACGAACCGGTTGCCCACGGACGGGTAGCTGATCCGAGCGGCAGCTGTTTCGGGGCCCGGCACCGGCAGCTCATCGATGTCGCCCGTTGCTCGCCAATAGAGTGTCAACACGCCCGAATTGAGCGCCGCCAGCTCGTCACTCCCGCCGCTCTTCCAGGCGACGACATTCGTGCCCGGCGCGGGCATGAACGCTCGCCGGCCGGCTCCGAACACCGCGGGTGCGGCCGCCGGATTCGACAGGTCGATCACCTCCACGCGCGGCCTCTCCGTAAGGGCCTCCCAGTCGTTGTCAGCGATGCCGTACCAGAGCTCGTCGTCCCACAGGTTGGGGAACTGCATGTAGACATCGCGCCCTGGGTACGAGAGCAGCGTCGTGGGCGCCAGGGGATCAGCGACGCTCACCACGCGCAGCTCGTTGACAGGGTTCTCGTAGCTGCCGTGGACCACCTCCCAGGCAATCCAGGCGTCGTTCATCGCAACCGTCGGTGCGATCTGCCGGTCATCGCTGCTCTGATCGATGAGCAGCGGGTCAGTGCCGAGCCCAGCCAGCAGCCACAGCCGCCAACCGCGCGGCTCGTCGCCGTCCCAGCGCTCGTCGGTGAATGCGTATCCGGCGGCACCGCCGACGATGCTGGTGATGGATGAAGTGCGCTCGGGGTTGAGATACAGCAGCTCCGGTTGGGAGTCGCCGGGGACGTATCGATACAGATCGTTGTCGTTACGGCCTGGCCCACCGCTCCACACGATCTCGTCGGCCAGGCTCGCGAATGCAGAAACGTGGCCCGTGAATCCTTCGGGCAGGCGCCCCGGGTCGCATGCCAGATCTGTCACCTCGCCGCTGGTTGGCGGGGTGGGCGGGACCGTCGGGCTGGGCGTCGATGTCGAGATGGGCGGGACGCTCGGCTGCAGCGACGCCATGGATGACGCCGTGAGGCTGGGGCTGGGGCTGGGTGCGACGCTGCCGCACCCAGCCGAAACCAGCATCAGCGCCAGGACGAAGTGGCCGTTGGCGGTCGTGCGCATCACCAGACGATCGTGCTGGCGTTGTACTGGTTGACCTTCCACATGGCCATGCTGCTCACCGTGTACACGCCCGGGTTCTTGCTCCCGTTGCCGGCCGACTCGGTGTAGTACAGGGTTGGATCTGTCGTCCCGTCCCACAGGCCGTCGTAACCGAAGATCACGATCCAGTGCTTGGCGCCCGATGCCTCCCGTGGCCACGAGGGCAGCCAGTACTCGGCGTCTGCCTTGTGGGGCTTGACCGCGATCACCAGGGGCATTGCGAAGTGGTCCACGTCGACCACGACCTTGGCGTGCATGTCCTCGCCGTCCGTGTTGCGCGCGTAGACGTATGTCCAGTCGGGAACGGGTCTCAGCACGGCATCCGGGCGGTTGAGCGCAGCGGCCAGGTTGCCGCCGAGCGTGCCCGTTGTCTGGTTCGTCTTCATCCAGCTGGCAATCGTGGCCTGCGTCCGCCAGTTAGTGGCGGTGCTGTCGCCGTTGAGACTTTCGTACACATAGCCGCGGCTGTAGTTGATGACGACCTGCCCGCTGGCCGGCCCGCACCAGAACGCAGTGGACTGGTGACGCGCGCGAACTGCCAGCACGACCCTGTTGTCGGGCACGATGAAGCCGGTCGTCCCGCTGGTGCTGCCTTCGCCCGGGACGGGCTCGTCGGGATCGGGTTCGCTGCCGTCGCCGCTGCCGCCGCTGCCGTCGCCGCAGTCCGTGGAGCACAGCATGTTGGTAGTGGCGGTATTGCCGGCCAGCGGCTGTGCGGTGGTGGTGAGCGAGAAGGCGTTGATCTGGGCCACAAGACCGAGCTTCATCCGCTCGAATGCGGCCTGCGCGGGCGTCCGTGGCGGGATGTAGGTGTCATCGGGCGTGCGTTGCGCTCCAGTCGGCTCGCGCGCCGTCACCGGGCCGCAGACGCACAGCGCGAGGAGCATGGCGGCGATCAACGGTTTCAATTCACTACCTCCTGCGGCGGGCGTTCCGGGCGGAAGTCCGGGCGGGACACCTGCGTCGCTGGGCAGTGCTGGCGCCGATGATCGGCCGACCCTCTTATCGCTGACTTATCCAGCTCGTCCACGAAACGGCCGGCGGAGGTCTACACTCCGCCGACCAATCAAAGACAGGACCGTGGGATCCGCGAAGCCGGTGTGAATCCGGCACAGTCCCGCTACGGTGATCCGCGCTCTCAACGGAGCGTCGGTAGTCCGGTCGCCGGGCCCATGGTCGTGCCAAGTTCCTTCGCGAGAAAGGGAACGCACCCATGCGCAGGCTCACCCTCCGATTACTCCCCCTGTTGACACTGCTGCTGGTCGTCGCGGCATGCGCGAGACCAGCCGCGTCCCCGACGTTCGCGCCACCGCCCACACCCGGCCCGACCGCGGCCGCGACTCCGACCGCCGCGCCCACCGCGCCCGGGATCACCCTCGTCGACGACGAGGGCACGACCATCGAGCTGCCGGGCATCCCTGAGACCATCGTCTCGCTCACACCGGCCACGACCGAGCTTCTCTTCGGGCTGGGCGTGGGCGAGCGCTTGCGTGGCCGGACCGATCTCGACCTGTATCCGGCGGAGGCAACGGCGCTGCCCGTGGTCGCCACATACCAGGGTGTGCGCATCGAGGACGTCGTCGCGATTGGGCCGGACCTGGTTATCGCCGGTGGCAACAACTTCACCGCGGCGGGCGATGTCACGCGGCTGCGCGACCTGGGCATCCCGGTCCTGGTCGTGTACGCACCCGATCTCGATGGCGTTCTGGCCGACGTTCGCCTCGTGGGCCAGGCGGTGGGCGAGGAGGAGGCTGCCGAAGGGGTGGTCGGTGCCATCCAGACGCGCATTGACGAGGTCACCGCCGCCGTGGCCGGATTGGATAGGCCGCGGACTTTCTATGAGATTGGCTACGAGCCGGAGATCTATGGGCCGGCACCTGATTCGTTCGTCGCCGACATGGTCAACCTGGCCGGGGGCGAGCCCATCACGACCACCGATCCGGCCGTCTTCGCCATCCCGCTCGAACGCCTGGTGACGCTCGACCCGGAGGTGATCGTGCTCGGCGACGCCGCCTACGGGACGTGCCCCCACAGCGTTGCTACGCGCGCGGGTTGGGCGGGCATGACCGCGGTGCGCGACGGCCAGGTGCGGCCAGCCGACGACATCATCATCACCCTGCCCGGACCGCGGCTGGGGGAGGGACTCGCGGCGCTGGCGCTGGCGATCCATCCCGATGCCGACATCGAGCCACCGACTGCGGGCTCGGAGTACTGCTCCGAGCTGTGAGTACCTCCGTCGTCGCTCGTCGCGCCGCGGTGGCACGGCCGGCATGGATTGACTGGTTGCGCCACAGGCCGGCGTGGCTGGCACTGGCTGGCCTCGTGGCGCTGTGCCTGGTTATGGTCGCCGGGGTGATGTTCGGCAGCGTCGCCGTCGCGCCCGGCGACACGCTCGCGATCCTCGCTCACCGTCTGCTCGGCTGGCCTGTCGTAGTGACCTGGCCAGCGTCGGCGGAGACGATCGTCGTTGAGCTGCGACTGCCGCGGGTCCTGATGGCCCTGGCCGTTGGGGCCGCGTTGTCGCTCGCGGGAGTGGCGCTACAGGGATTGCTGCGCAACCCGCTCGCCGATCCATATGTGCTGGGCACGGCCAGCGGCGCGGCGCTTGGCGCCGCGATCGCGCTGCTGGTGCCGGTCGAGTTCGCGCTGCTCGGCTTTGGACTGATCCACGTCCTGGCGTTCGCCGGCGCGCTGGGCGCTGTCGCGATCGTCTACCGCGTGTCGCGCCTGGGCGGTCTCTCGTCGCTCAGCTCGGTCCTGCTGACCGGCTACGCGATCGGCTCGCTGCTCGCGGCGGGGCTCGCGATCACGATGTATCTGTCCGGCCAGAATTTGCGCCAGATCTTCTTCTACCTCCTGGGCTCGTTCTCGCTCGCGTCGTGGCCCCAGGTCGTGGTCGGACTGCCGATCATCGTGCTCGGCTCGATCGTGCTGTTGACGCGGGCGCGTTCGCTCAACGCGCTGCTGCTGGGCGAGGAGACGGCCGCGCACCTCGGGCTCGATGTGCGACGTGAGCGCCTCGTGCTCCTCGCGGCCGCTTCGCTGGTCACGGCCGCCTCCGTGGCGATGACGGGGCTGATCGGCTTCGTGGGTCTCGTGGTGCCCCATGTCGTGCGGCTGGTGTCCGGGCCGAACGCGCGTGCCCTGCTGCCGCTAACCGCGATCTGGGGCGCGGCCTTTCTCGCCATGGCCGATCTCATCTCGCGCGTCTCGGGCGAGCTGCCCGTGGGCGTCATCACCGGTGTCATCGGCGCGCCGTTCTTCCTGTTCGTCCTGCGGCGCTATCGCGGCGGGTACGAGCTGTGAGCGGCGCGACGCTCGAGCTGCGTGACCTGACGCTGACGTATGGCATCCGCCGCGCGGTGGACAGCGTCAGCGCGCGCGTCGACGCGGCTGAGATGGTCGCGCTGCTCGGGCCCAACGGCGCCGGCAAGTCCACGCTGCTACGCGCGGTCAGCGGCAGTGGCTACGGCTACGGCACCGGCGGCGCACGCCGAGCCGGCCAGGTGCTGATCGACGAGGTGCCGCTCGATGAATACGACGGCGCCTCCCTCGCGCGGATCGTCGCCGTCGTGCCCGGTCAGTCGCGCGTCGCCTTCCCGTTGCGTGTCGAGGAGCTGGTTGCACTGGGGCGCATCCCGCACGAGCATCCGCTGCTCGGCCCGCGCGCCGCCGACCGCGCGGCGATCGACGCGGCAATCGAGCGGGTGGGCATCACCTTATTGCGCGGTCGCGACGTGCGCGAGCTGTCCCTTGGGGAGCGCCAGCTGGCGGTGCTGGCGATGGCCGTCGCACAGGCGCCGCGCCTCTTG
>DATBRX010000076.1:0-25794 GCA_036560085.1 Candidatus Limnocylindrales bacterium | reverse complement strand
GATGGCAGCGCGCTGGGCGAACCTGGTGGCGGACTGGCGGTAGGTCCGACCTGGCGCGTGGGTGTCGGCCCGGGCGGGCGGTTGACCAGCACAAACGCGCCGGCGAGCACGGCCAGGGCAAGTGCCACCATGCCGATGCCCAACACCCGGCCGATCAGCGCGCTATTGGCGCCCTCTTCAGGCTCCGGCCGGGGTGGACCGTAGATGACGCCCTGGCGGCGCGAGACGCGATTGGACACGCGCGGATTGTCCCATCCGGCCCTTTCAACTTCGATACCTCACATGCCCGCGATGCGCCGGGGCGCATAACGCGGCGCCCGGCGTGCGGGACGCAGGCCGGAGCGCTCGATCAGCAGCACCACTCGAGCGCGCTGGCCGGCGTATGGCGCCAGCAGCTCGAGCATGCGCGCGTCGTCCCCGTCGCGCTCGCTGGCGAGCACCCAGCACACCTGGCGCGGCAGGTTGTAGTCGCCCACGCTGACCGCATCCGGGTCGCCCAACGCGAGGCGCATGGTCTCCGCCGCCGTCCACGGCCCGATTCCGGGCACCGACTCGAGCCGGCGGCGGGCGTCGTCAACAGACATGGCGCGGATCGCCTCGAGCCGGGGCGCGATGGCTGCCGCCGCCCGGATCGTGTCCGCCCGGCGTCGCTCGAGACCAAGCGGGTGGAACGCCCAGTACGGGATGCCGGCAAGCCTCTCGGGCGGCGGCAGCAGCCGCAGCCGGTGCGGTCCGGGCGCAGGCTCACCCAACCGGGCGAGCAGCAGCCGCTGGCTGCGCCGGGCTTCCAGGCCCGTGACCTTCTGGCCGATGATCGAGTTGACGAGCATCTCGATGACCGGCGCACCGCGCGTCAGGTGCAGGCCGGGCAGGCGACGCGCCAGATCGGCGACGATGGGATGATGCGCAGCTAACGGCGGCGCCTCGTCGAGGTCGCCTATGAGGCCCGGCGCCAGGGCCAGCGCCTCGCTCGCGCCGTCGCCCCAGGCCTTGGCCAGGACGCGTTGCCCGGCCCACGCGAGCTCGAGCGTCGCCGGCCCACTGGCGAGGCGCATCGCGCGCACCAGGCCGTGCGGCCCAAGCTGCATCTGTGGGTCGCCCGGCCCCCACCACAGCACGCCCGCAGCGAGCGCCGGATCGGTGCCCGTCATCAGCGTGAATCGGCGCTCGATCGGTGGCTGCTCCGTCGCACCCCTCATTGCTTGCTGAGTCTAGGCCGCGTGTGGGCCGCGGACGCTCAGTTCCTTGGGGTTACGAGGACCGCCTGGCCGAGCGACCACAGGGTGATGGTCGTCAGCGCCACCATCAGGATCGCGAGCGGCAGCTGCGCGACGAGTGTGGTTCCACCCTCGGCGCGCGCCATCTGCGCATGGCCTGCCCACGCGCCGACGATGTGGCCCCCGACCACGGCGGCGAGCTGGATGCTCCACAGCACCGCCGTTGGCAGGAAAAGCGACGGCTCCCAAAACGCCAGGTCGAGCGGCAGCAGATTGGCGCCGCGGAGCAGTGGATCGTTGAGCGCGGCGATGATGCGCTGGCCGTCGACCAGGAGGTACGCGAGATAGTGCGCGACCAGGTAGCCGACCGCGACAGGCAGCAACCCGGCGCCCAGCGCGGCCACGCCCAAACGGCGTGCCATCACGAGCACTATCGCCACGAGGCCGCCCAGGAAGACTACGGCCGTGACGCTATCGCGGAGCTCGGTCGACCCGAACAGGCCGTTCTTCACGAAAAGGTCGAAGTACGTCTGCGTCTGGCTGAGGCCGTCGAAGATGATCGAGCCCGTGGCAAGGGTGACAAGCGTCACGTCGGCGATCGTCCATTGCGCGGACATCAGTCCCGATGCATAGGGCCGGCGGACGACTCGGCCCTCCTCGGGCTCGCCATCGAGGGCAAACGGCGCCAGCCGCCCGAGCACGCCAAACCACACGCTGAACGTTTCGCCGTTGGCCCGCCATGCGGGTCGGCCGAAGTACGCCATCGCGGCGACGGTGATGATTGTGTAGCCGATCAAGAACAGCCCCAGCGATCGGCCGCCCTCGACGCGTGCAACCAGCTCCAGCCACACGACGACCGCGAGCCCAATCACCGCAGGCCACTTGCCGAGCCGCGCCGGATAGGGCGCGCTCTCCCCGCCCGAGATGCCCAGCCTGCCCGCGACCGCTCCCAGGATCTGGTGGATCGTCGAGAACGGATCGAGCCACGCCCAGATTGGCCCGCCAAGCGCGCTGATGAGCGCCAGGCCGACCCAGCCGTAGACCCACAGGAAGAGCGACGCGACATCGCCGTCGCCCGACCCGCCGCCGAACGTCTGGATCACGATCCACAGCCAGCCGATCAGGCCGATCCCCTGCAGCGCCAAGCGCAGCCAGCGCGGCACGAGGCGGTTTGAGACTGGCACCTCGTCGCGTGGCGCGGGCGCGTTGCGCAGCATGATGAAGGCGAAGGACATCGCCACGGCGAGGGCCGCGCCACCCACGTAGGCGAGTAGCGGCAGGGGCGCCGCATAGCGCTCGTTGAGCTGGTGGGCGAGGGCCACACCGGGCCAGGCCAGCAGCAGGGCCGGGCCGCCGATGGCGCCGCCGAGAAGCGTCAGCCGCGTGCGGGCGCTCATGAGCCGGTGCATCGCGATCACGTTAGCGGCCCTATTCGAGCTCCGCTCCGGCCGACCGGCAGTCCTGTGCCCACCCCTCCAGCGCTTCATCACTGTCAGCGCTGTCGCGGACGAGCGCGATGACGCGGCTGATCCCGAGATCGCGGTACGCCGCGATCATGTCGGAGCGGGCGGCGCCGCTCGCGACGAGCTGCTCCCACCAGACATGGACCGACACGCTGAGCGACGCCGGGTCGCGCCCGATCTCCTCGCACCGAGCGCGGATCGTCGGCAGCGCGTCCTTCACCTCCGCCGGCGTCAGCCCGTCGAGGTTCAGCTCGTCGGCGTAGCGGGCCGCGAGGCGCCACGTGACGTTGGGTCCGTTGCCGCCGACCATGATCGGGATTCGCGGCTGTTGCACGGGCCGTGGCCGGTTGATGGCGCCGGCGATGTGCAGATGCTTGCCGGCGTAGGTGGCGCGGTCGTCGGTCATCATGGCCCGCGCAACCTCGAGCGTGTCCTTGAGGATCGCGAGGCGTTCTGGCGCGTCCGGGAAGCCGTAACCATAGGCACGCCATTCGTCGCGTTTCCAGCCCGCGCCCAGCCCAAGCTCCGCTCGACCGGCGCTGATGGCGTCGAGCGTCGAGATCATTTTCGTTGTCAGCGCCGCATTGCGATACGCGGCGCACAGGACAACATGTCCCAGGCGCACGCGCGATGTTTCCGCCGCCAGGGCGGCGAGCGACGTGAATGCCTCGAATGTAATTTCAAGGGTTGGTCGCGGCACCGTGTGAAAGTGATCGAACAACCAGATCGATTCAAATCCCAGGGCCTCGCTCTGCCTGGCGACCGACCGGGTTCGCGCCCATGCATCAACTGCAATCCGGCCGCGATATTCACCAGTCCATCCCTGCGGAACGATTACGCCGATCTTCATCTTGAGCGCTCCAATTGAGGCAGGGTTAACATGATTCGCCGTTGGGGGCCTTACTCCGCAATACCAGCGAGGCCATCGTGAGAATTCAAAAAGTTGATGTGGCAATGCTAGACAAGCCAAAGGCCGCCGCCCGACCGCGAGCACTGAGCCCCAAGGCGCTGGCTCGCCTGAAGCAGCACCGCCAGCTCGTCAAGGCGATCGGCCAGATCGCGTCCGCCAAGGACGTCTTCGAGATCCGGCTGGGCGGCGACGAGAAGCCGCTGACCATGCGCCAGCGCATCATGCGCGCCGCCGAAGAGGCCAGGAAGGACATTGTCGTGCGCAAGTCCGACAAGGGCTGGCTGATCGGCCTGACGACCCCTGAGCGCCGCTCGAAGCGCGGCCGGCGCAAGACGGCCAAGTAGGCCTGCCCGCCCAGGTCCCGCCGGTCGTCGTTCAGGTCTTCGGCCGGCGCGACTCGCGCGACACACAGAAGGCGCTGCGCTTCTTTCGCGATCGCCGCGTGCAGGTCAATTTCGTTGACCTGGGAGCGAAGCCGATGGCGCCGACGGAGTTGCGCCGTTTCAGTGCTCGATTCGGACCTGCGAACCTGTTCGACACCGCGAGTCGTGCATACCAGGACGCAGGACTGGGCTACCTGAGCATGTCGGCCGACGCGGCATTCGAGAAGCTAGTGCGCGATCAGCGCCTGATTCGGTTGCCCCTTGTGCGAGCCGGGAATCGGTTGTCCCTTGGCCTGGCGGAGGATGAGTGGCGCGCCTGGTTGCGCGCCGCCGATCAGTAGGCCTTGGTCGTCGCCGGCCCCCACGGCAAGCCGGTGTCGTTCAACCCAGTGGTCGTGACGTATGTCACTGCCGGCGAGCCGACGGCTTGCGACGCGCGCAGCCATTGCACTGTCGTGTTGGCGCCGTTCTTCTTTAGCAAAACCAGATCGCCCAGCCCGTCCGGGTTGATTTCGCTACCGACCGGCGTGACATCGCCAAAGGCAAGACTGTTGATCCCGAGCATCATCGTCGTATCGGCGAAGCCGCCGCCCTTGATGGCCCGGGCACCGACCACATCGATACCGCTACCGTCCTTCAGCACAGCCACCACGTCAGTGCGGCCATCGCGATTGAAGTCGGTCATCGTCCATTTGACTTCCGCCGCGACCCAGCTCGCCTTGTTGAGCCACTGGGTCGCCACGTCGAGACCGATCCCCGCCACGCTGGGGCAGGGACCCCACACTGTGAGGTCGGCACACGATGCGAACGAGGGCGCCACGGAGAATGTGACTCCGGCGACGCCGTCGCTCATGACGAGGTCTGCCTTACCGTCGCCGTTGACGTCACCCGCGGCGACCTGCTGAGTTGCCAGGTCAAGAACGCCGCGCCACCAATCGACCGGGGCGCTGAACGTGCCGTTTGCATTGCCGCGCATGACGACCATCGTCGCGGGCTCATCGGGCAGCGGCTGGACCGGCGTTGAGCGCAGCAGCCCGACGTCTGCCAGCAGGTCACCGTTGAAGTCCGCGACGAGCATGCGGGCGGTCGGGGCACCGCCAGGCAGGTCCTGCGAAGTCGGGTCAGCGTAGCCAATGCCGTTGGCCACGGCGAGGCGGAGCTTGTTGGTCGCCCCCAGGGTCAGGATCACCAGGTCATTGCGGCCATCGCCGGTGACGTCGCCCATGCCGTGACCGCCGAAGTTGCCCGACGTGATGTTCGCGAATGTGCCCGTCACCGGGTCAGCAAAGCCGTCAGCGAGACCCGCGTATACGCGCCATCCGGTGTTGTTCGCACCCAGGCTGAGCGCTCCCACGTCACCGAAGTAGGTGTTGCTGTCGTCGAGGATGTCGCGCTCGCGGGGATCGACGATGAGCACGTTGGGTTCGTAGTAGGCGCGCGTCGTCTCCTCGTAGACGAGGCCCTTGACGATGCAGTCGCCCAGGCTCTTCTGCATGATCCTGAAGCCCTTCGCATCCGCGCCGCAGGGGTTCTTCTTGCCCGATCGATAGCCGGTGAGGAAGAACCGGCTCTTGTTCTTGTCGGCCATCCATTTGCGCAGCGAGATGTGCCAGGTTTCATCAATCGCCGACAGGTTCGCCGCGGAGGGCACGTTGCGCGGCACCCACTGGCCATCGACCAGTTTCACCGGCTTGTAGAGCTGATCGATCGTCGAATCGCGGACGTCCCAGCAGTCGTAGGAGGCGACGGTGCCGTCCTCGTTGTAGTTCGTCACCTTGCCGCCGCGGTAGTGCATCGTGTAGTACCAGCCGTACTGCTTGACTGACACGGCGCCCATGCGGAACCAGATCGCGCCCTTCGGGCCAGCGGTCGAGTACTCGGCGGCGAGGACCGTGCCGACGTAGTCCCGGAACGGCACAACTTCGACGTGGCCCGCGTTCGGGCCATCGTTGCGGTAAACGCGGATCTCGGTCGGCGGGTGGAACTCGTCGGTCCAGCCGGTGCATTGCGTCGGTTTGTCGACAGCCAGGGTCACGCCAGTACCGGCTGAGCCGAGGAGGCCGGCCACGAGGACGCAGATGAGCGCCCACGCGCTGGGACGCGGGTGTGTCATGTGGCGCAAGGTACCGACGCCAGAAAAGGTTTGCGATTGGCCGATGGGTTCAGCAAAACGGGACCATTGGGCCGTCCCTGGGCGGAAATGGCGGGTCACGCGCCGGCCCCAACTGAAGCGGCCGGCGCAGCCGCCGCGGCCTCTGCCTCGGCGCGCGTACGCAGTGCCTCGTTCATCTGGGCAAACCCCAGCCGCGTGGAGGGCAGACGCAGCCGCGCGTACAGCGGCACCAGCAGCCCGGAGAAGGTCTCGTCCTGGGCAAAGCGGACCCGATCCGGCGCGACCTCCTCCAGCCGAAAGCCGTGCTCACCGGAGAACAGCCGCCGGCTGACGAACGTGGCGCGCCAGCGCAGCTCGTGCGGCGGCGACCAGTCAAGGATGATTGGGCGCATCACGACGGTGCGGCCGCCGGGTGGGCGCGTGTGAATGCCGATCCGGCGACCGGCCTGCGGCTTGCCGACCAAGCGCCGGACGTGCGGATTCCACGCCGGATAGGCGTCGAAATCAGTCAGCACGCGCCACACGACGTCGAGCGGCGCGCGAATCTCTATCGCACTGCGAATTGTCCTGGTTGTACGGAAATCCACGCACGGCTCTCCGGTGACGACGGTTCGGAGGCTACGGCTACCCTCTCGCCCGACTTCTCGGCTGGCTCGAACTTTACCCGACAAGACCCCACCTATGCGAATCCTGCCCGCCATTCGCGCTCGTTTCGGCGGACAACCACGCTCAGCGGGTAGTCCGGCGTCCGCTCAGCCGGGCAGCCGGACCTCGATCCTGCCGTCGACGATGTGTACCGGGTAGTAGCGCAGCCGGCGCACGCGGGTCGCCGCACGGGCCATGGCCTTCAGGTCGGTCGGCTCGGGCTTGGGCGGAGCATCGGCCGGCGTCCAGGGGGCGTGGTAGCCGCCGTCAGGGTCGAGGCCACCGGTCGTCGGGAACTGGACGATCCCGCCGTCGCACAGGTCGAACTTGCCCTTGTGCAGCGGACAGCCGATCACGCACCCCTCGAGGCTTCCTAGTGACAGCGGCGCGGCCATGTGCGGGCAGCGATCGTCGATCGCGCAGATGCCACCCTGACCGTTCACCAGCAGCAGGTCGTGGTCGCCGCGCGTGACGCGCAGCATCGTGCCCGCGGGCAGGTCGGCCACCTGGGCCAGCCCGACGAACTCGGCCGTGGCGGCGCCGAACGCGACCAGCCCAGCGGGGATCGGCATGACGCGCGCGTCGGGATCAGTGGTCACGCGGCCATTCTGGCAGCGCATCGGGAACTTAATCGACTGCACTACGCGTCGAAACCTGCGGGTGGGAAACTCAGCCCGAGGCTGGGAGCCAGGCAGGCTCGTTGGGGGGACAGGAGTTGAAGATGCGTGGTCGACGTCTCGTGCTCGCGGCGGCGGCCGTGCTGCTGGTCGGGTTGGTGGCCGCGTGCAGCGGCGCAGCCGCAGCGCCCACCCCGGGTGGAGACCGCACCGGTGACGGCAACGGCTATCAACCAGCACCCACCGCGGCGCCGGGGAACGGCAATAACCCGTTCCCGAACGGCAACAACTTCATTCCCGAACAGCCGCAGCTCATCGTCTACAACGGCTCGCTCGATCTGGAGGTGGCCGATGTTGACACGTCGGTCAGCCAGGCCGAGGCGCTGGTCAAGGGCCTCGGCGGCCACGTCGCGGGCTCACGTGCCAGCGACAGCGGCAATGGCAAGTCGGCGTACGTCACGTACCGCATCCCGGCCGCTCGCTGGAGCGAGGCGCTGAGCGGCCTGAAGGGCCTGGCGACGCGCGTCGCCAATGAAGAGACATCATCTGATGACGTGACCGCGCAGGTCGTCGACCTGGAGGCACGCTTGGCCAACTTGCGCGCGACCGAGGCTGC
Source organism: Candidatus Limnocylindrales bacterium (assembly GCA_036560085.1). Lineage (GTDB taxonomy): Bacteria > Chloroflexota > Limnocylindria > Limnocylindrales > CSP1-4 > JALYGJ01. Next base: position 17,830 of record DATBRX010000076.1, on the reverse strand, counting down.
CCTGCAGGGCATCATGGCCCGCGCCAACACGATCACCGACGTGCTCAAGGTGCAGGCTGAGCTGACGCAGGTCCAGGGCGATATCGAGAGCATGACCGCCCAGCGTGACCTGCTCACCAACCAGGCGGCCCTCGCGACGCTCAACGTCGCCTTCAACCCGCCCCCGGTGGCGGAGGTGACCCAGGCATCCACCGGCTGGGACCTGGGTCGCGAGATCGATGGCGCGTTGGCATCGCTGGTTCGGATCGGTCAGGGCCTGGCCAGCCTGCTCGTCTGGCTGGTCATCGTCGTCCTGCCGGTCGTGGGTCCGGTCGTGATCGGGATCTGGGTCGTCAATCGGCTGTGGCTGCGCTGGCGGCGGCTACACCCGGTCGCGCAGCCCGGTGCCGGGCCATCAGGTCCTTGGCCGCCGTCCATGTGACCATGTAGCGCGAAGGCCGGCGCCCCGACGCGGGTGCCGGCGGCTGACTCTGGAGAGCAGATGCGCTTCGCGCTGATGACGGAGCCTCAGCAGGGGCTGAGCTATACGGAGATCCTGGCCCTCGCACGCGCCGCGGAGGCGGCCGGGTTCGAGGCGTTCTTTCGCTCCGATCACTACGCCAGCTTCCCCGGCGGTGCCGGTCTGCCCACCACGGACGCCTGGGCGACCACCGCCGGCCTGGCGCGCGAGACGACGCGCATCAACCTGGGCGTGCTCGTCTCGCCGGTGACATTCCGCGCCCCGGGCAACCTCGCCAAGGTCAGCGCGACGGTGGCCGAGATGAGCGGCGGCCGCGTCGAGGTCGGCCTGGGTGCCGGCTGGAACGAGCCCGAGCACCACCAGCAGGGCCTGGCCTTTCCGGACACGCGCGAGCGCTTCGACATGCTCGAGGAGCAGCTGGCCATCGTCCACGGCCTGTGGACGGAGCCGGACGGCTGGAGTTACACCGGCGCGCACTGGCAGGTGAGCGACTCGCTCTTCAGGCCGCGGCCGCCGGCGCCGGTGGGCCGAAAGCATCCCAACCTGATAGTCGGTGGCGAGGCCAAGGCGCGCATGGCCGCGCTGGTGGCGCGCTACGCCGACGAGATCAACATCACCTCGGCCACGCCCGGTTCGGCATCAGCGGGCTACGCGCGCGTGGATGAGGCGTGCCGCGCGACCGGCCGCGACCCGCGCGACGTGACGCGCTCAGCGATGACCGGCGTGCTCGTCGGTCGCGACGAGGCCGACGTCGAGCGGCGCGCCCAGGCGCTGCTCGCGAGCGTCAACAGCGGCGGTCTCCAGGGTGAGCGCTGGCTCGACGAGCGTCGCCGGCGCTGGATCTTTGGCACGCCCGAGCAGGCACGCGCCCGCGTGGCCGAGCTCGGCGCCGTGGGCGTGGAGCGCGTGATGCTCCAGACGTTCCTGCCGCGCGACCTCGAGATGGTCACGCTGCTGGGCGAGGTGTTCCTCTAAGGAGTAGGCGGTGCAGCCTTGAGGGCGGCGCTGTCTGGGTTGTGGTCGCGCCGGAGTGGCAGCTCTGGCATCAGTGCGGCGACGAACACGGCAATCAGGGCCGCGCCCACGCCCAGCCACATCGAGTTGGCGATCGCGATCGATAGCGCCTGGTGGATGCCCGCGACTATGTAGCCGATCAGCGGCTCAACGAACTGGCGGGCCTGCTCGGGCAGCTGGGCAAGGATGCGCGCGCCCATGTCGCCCACCGACCCGAAGTCGTTGAGCTGCTGCCCGGAGAGGGTGAAGTTGCTGGTGAAGAGCGTGATCTGCTGTTGCGGCACCCCGGCATTGACGAGCTGGGCCGTCACCTGCGTCGGCGCTTCCGTGCGCAGCGTCGAACCGAAGATGGTCCACGCCAGTGATAGCCCGACCGTGCCGCCGATCTGGCGGAAGAACGTCAGGTTGCTGGTGGCGACGCCGAGCTGGTTCCACGGCACCGCGTTCTGGACGATGATCGTGAACACGGCGAACGTCGGGCCCACGCCGAGGCCGGTCACGAACTGCCACAGCCAGAGCATCGGCGGTGGGGTCTCAGCTCGAAGATTTGTCAGCAGCAGAAGGCCGATCGACAGGACAACCAGCGCGCCCACGGTCAGCCACTTATAGCGGCCGCTCCGGCTCACGATCTGGCCCGACGCGATCGAGCTGATGATCAGGCCGCCCAGCAGCGGCAGCAGCTGGTAACCGGATTCAGTCGCCGTGGAACCGTTGACGACCTGGTACCACAGCGGCAGGAACAGGACCGCGCCGAAGAAGCCAAAGCTCGCCAGGAACGTGGCCACGATCGAAATGGCGTAGGTGCGGTTGCGGAACAGCCCAAGGGGCACGATCGGCTCGGCAGCGCGCGTCTCGATCCACAGGAAGAGGCCGCCCAGCGCAAGGCCGATCAGGATGAGGCCGCCGACGAGCGGATCGGTCCAATCGTGCTGCTGGGCATTGGTCAGGCCGATCAGGATGGGCACCAGCGCGGCCGTGAAGACCGCAACGCCCAGGTAGTCGATCTTGCGCGTGACGCCCGCCGTGTGCAGCGGCGGCAGCAGGCGCCAGATGATGAACAGCGCGACGGCGCCGATCGGGATGTTGACGTAGAACACCCAGTGCCAGCTGATGCTGTCGGTCAGGAAGCCACCCAGCGCCGGGCCGACCAGGGCCGAGATGCCGAACACGGCCCCGAACAGGCCCTGGTACCGGCCGCGCTCACGCGGCGTGAACAGATCGCCGATGACGGCCAGCGCGATCGGGAAGATCGCTCCGGCGCCGATGCCTTGAATGCCGCGGAAGACGATCAGCTGGATCATGTCCTGGCTTAGACCCGACAGCGCCGAGCCGACCAGGAACACGACCACGCCGAATATGAGCAGGTTCTTGCGTCCGAACTGGTCCGACAGCTTGCCGTAGATGGGCCCGGTGATGGTCGAGGTCAGCAGGTAGATCGTGACCACCCAGGTGTAGAGATCGATCCCGTGCAGGTCGGTCAGGATCCTGGGCATCGCCGTGCCGACGATGGTCTGGTCGAGCGCGGACAGGAAGAGCGCGAGCAGGATGCCGATCAGGATCTCGGTGCGCACCCGGTGGTCGATCTGGACTGCCGGCGTGGCGGACGCGCCTTCGGTAGTTGGGGGAGTGGCTTCCATTCTCAGGCGGGGGCTCCTTGGCGGTCGAGGCGCTCAGCGGCGAGGCGCAGCTCAGTGAAGGTTTCCAGCGCGCGCCGCTGCTGGTCCGGATCCAGTTGCGCGAGCAGTGCCGTGAGCCGGCGCCGGCGCAGCAGGTCGATCTCCTCGACCGTGTGCCGTCCCGCGTCAGTCGCGAGCACCGTGACGACACGCCGGTCGTCGGCGCGGCCGCGCTCCACGAGGCCGTGCTCGACCATGCGATCGACGATGCCGGTCACGTTCGGTAGCGACACGTTGAGTGATTCGGCGAGGCGGCTCATGGTCGTCGGGCCGTCGCTCAGCAGCATGAAGAGGACGTGAAGCTGCGTCGAGGAAATCGCGCGCAAGCAGCCTTCCTTGGCAACGGCGCGGCGCTGGTGGGCGACCAAGGGCTCCAGCTGATCGAGGATCTGCTCGACGATGTCTTCTGGGGCAGCGACAGGCAAGGGTTGTTCAGTCCATCTAAATAGTTAACGCAGCATTCAGCATTATGCGCAGCCCGCCTGCGGCCGTCAATCGAGTGGGCCGTACCTGCGCCTTGGGCCGTAGCGGAACCAGGGACGGCCGATCACCAGGCTGGGCTCAAGCGGGCCGATGCGCTGGCCCGCATGGACCGGATTGTCGGCAGCGAGGGTGTAGCGGCCGCCCTCGTCGATGTCCACGACACGCTTCAGGATGAGCCGCTCCGCGACGCGGGCGACGGCGAGGTCGCCCAGCCCGGGCCGCGCGTCAGGGTCGACGAGCAGCCAATCGCCGTCGTGAAACGTTGGCTCCATCGAGTGTCCGTCGACGACGACACGATGGCGCCACGAGCGGACGAGTCGGCGGATCAGGCTGAGGCGGCCGCCGGCATGCGAGTGGCGGCCGGGCCGCCCGTCTCACGCCACATGTGATCGATCTTGTCGATCAGGTCGAGCAGCTTCTGTGCCTCCGCTATGTCGAGCGAGCGCTTGACGAGCGACGCCTGCTTAGCCGCCTTCCAGCAAGTCTCGTGCAGGGTCGGGAACTTCTCGACGTGCTCGGGCTTGAAGTAGTCGTGCCACATGACGTCGATGTGGTGCTTGGCCAGCTCGGCGCGCTCTTCCTTGACCACGATGCAGCGCGCGCGGAACAGCTCATCGGAGGACGCCGCGTACTTCTCGATGATGCGGTAGCACGACTCAGCCTCGATGCGCGCCTGCTGCGGGTCATAGACGCCGCACGGGATGTCGCAATGGGCGTGGGCGGTTGCGCTCGGCGCGAGGGCACTCAGGATCCGGAACATTTCAGTCGTCTCCTTCAGGCTTCAGGTGGACCATTTTGCGCCAGCGTGGGCAATCGGGCCATCGCGGGGCTAGTGGCCCCAGAGGAGGCTCGGCAAGGCCAGCGCGATCGACAGCAGGGTGATGGCGACAGTTGCCCGTTCGCGGCCCAGTCGCGAAACCAGCATGGCGCCGGCGATCATCGGCGCGACCGAGCCCGCGAAGAGCGGCACGACGATCCACCAGTTGGCCGTGGCGTTGTTGAACGCCGTCTGGGCGACGAAGAACCCGACAACCGCCGCCGCGGCCATGAAGATCCGCGCGAACAGCGATGAGCCGATCGCCTGGCGGGGATCGATCCGACTGAGGATCAGCAGCTTCACGCCGATCGGGCCCCAGCCGGCGCCGGACACGCCCGATGAGAACCCGGCCAGCAGGCCAATGCCGCCGACCTGTGCCTGCGGGATGTCGTCGTCGGCGCGCACCTTGCCCAGGCCGGTGAGGTGGAGCGTCGCGAGGACGATGATGCCGACGAACACGATCATCGCCGCCACGAAGCGCACGATCCATTCCTTGGGGATCGCGGCGGCGAAGAACGGGCCGATGAACGCGCCGATCACGCCGCCGATGAGCAGCGGCAGCGCCACGTTGCGCGAGAAGTTGCCCATGCGGTAGTGCGAGCTCGCCGCGAGCGGGATGACCAGCACCTGCAGGAACAGGGAAGCGGCCGCAGCGAACCGCGCGTCAACGCCCAGCAGCAGCAGGCCGGGCACGAGTACCCCGCCGTAGACGCCGATGGCCGTCGATGAGAGGCCGGCTGCAAGGGCCACCAGCGTGCTGAAGAAGATCAGGCCGCGCTGGTCGGCCGGGGCGAGGGCGAAGGTCACACAGATGGCGATCAGGCTGATGATCGGCAGCACGATGCCGGCGATGAGCGTGCGCCGCGACACGCCGATGCGCTCCGCCCAGATGTCGAGGCGCGACGAATCGGCCGAACGCGGTGGGGCTTGTGCGTCGGACATTGGCGGGTATACTACGGTGACTTCACAAGTTTGCCAATTCCTATCGTTATTGTGGTGATTGACCTCCCGTGATCCCTCTCGAAGCACAGCCTGACGCCATGGCGCGCGCCAACATCACCCACCTCGACGCCCTCGAGGCCGAGTCAGTGTTCATCATGCGCGAGGTCGCGGCCGAGTTCGAAAGGCCCGTGCTGCTGTTTTCGGGCGGCAAGGACTCGATCGTGATGCTGCGCCTGGCCGAGAAGGCCTTCCGCCCGGCGAAGTTCCCGTTCCCGGTGATGCACATCGACACCGGCCACAACTTTCCCGAGGTCCTCGCCTACCGCGACCGGACCATCGAGCGCTTGGGTGAGCGGCTGATCGTCGCATCGGTCCAGGAGTCGATCGACAAGGGCCGCGTGCGCGAGGAGCCAGGCAACCCGTCGCGCAACCGGCTGCAGACGACGACCCTGCTCGACGCGATCCTGGAGCACCAGTTCGACGCCGTTTTCGGAGGCGCGCGACGCGACGAGGAGAAGGCGCGCGCCAAGGAGCGCGTGTTCTCGCTGCGCGATGAGTTCGGCCAGTGGGAGCCCAAGGCCCAGCGGCCCGAGCTGTGGAGCCTCTACAACGGCCGGCTCAACAAGGGCCAGCACATGCGCGTCTTCCCCATCTCCAACTGGACCGAGATGGACGTCTGGCAGTACATCCAGCGCGAGGAGATCGAGGTTCCCTCTATCTACTTCAGCCACGAGCGCGACGTGTTCCGGCGCGACAGCATGTGGCTCGCCGTGAGTGACTTCCTCCCACCCAAGGACGGCGAAGAGGTGCAGCGCATGACCGTGCGCTACCGCACCGTGGGTGACATGACGTGCACCGGTGCCGTCGACTCGCGCGCCGCGAGCCTGGAAGACATCGTCCTGGAGGTCGCGGCCGCGCGCATCACCGAGCGCGGCGCCACCCGGGCTGACGACGCCTTCAGCGAGACGTCGATGGAAGACCGCAAGCGCGAGGGGTATTTCTAAGACATGGATCTACTGCGGTTCTCCACGGCCGGATCGGTCGACGACGGTAAGTCGACTCTCATCGGGCGCCTGCTGTACGACTCGAAGGGCATCTTCGAGGACCAGCTCGCCGCCATCGAAAAGACCAGCCGCCGGCGCGGCTACGGTCAGGTTGACCTGGCGCTCCTGACCGACGGCCTGCGCGCCGAGCGCGAACAGGGCATCACGATCGACGTCGCGTATCGCTACTTCGCAACCCCGCGCCGCAAGTTCATCATCGCCGACACGCCCGGCCACGTTCAGTACACGCGCAACATGGTCACCGGCTCATCCACCGCGGACCTCGCCATCGTGCTGATCGATGCGCGCCACGGCGTCCTCGAGCAATCGCGCCGCCACGCGTTCATCGCGACCCTCCTGGGCATCCCGCATCTGGTCGTCGCGGTCAACAAGATGGACCTGGTGAGCTACTCGGAAGAGACCTTCAACGCGATCCGCGAGGAGTTCGCGACGTGGGCGCAGAAGCTCGACGTGCATGACATCCAGTTCATACCGATCAGCGCGCTGCACGGCGACAACGTGGTGACGCGCTCGCTGTCCATGCCGTGGTACCAGGGCCCGTCCTTGCTCTACCACCTCGAGAGCGTCTACATCGGCTCCGACCGGAACCTGATCGACGCGCGCTTCCCCGTGCAGTGGATCATCCGGCCCCAGACCGACGAGCACCATGACTACCGTGGCTATGCCGGCCAGATCGCCGCTGGGGTCTTCCGCAAGGGCGACCAGGTCACGATCCTGCCGTCGGGCAAGACCTCGCGCATCGCGCGCATCGAGACCATGGACGGCGAACTGGAAGCTGCCGGTCCGCCGATGAGCGTGTCGATGCTGCTCGAAGACGACATCGACATCAGCCGCGGCGACATGATCTGCCGGCCGCACAACCAGCCCACCGTCGCCAATGAGCTCGACGCGATGATGTGCTGGATGTCCGAATCGGAGCTCAAGCCGGGCGGTCGGTACCTGCTCAAGCACACCACGCGCACGGTCAAGGCGGTCGTCGACGACCTGCGCTACCGCATCGACGTCAACTCGCTCCACCGCGATCAGGCCGCCGACAGCCTGGGCCTCAACGAGATCGGCCGGATCCACGTGCGCACGAGCGCGCCGCTGCTGCTCGACCCGTATGACCTGTCGCGCACGACCGGCGGCTTCATCCTCATCGATGAGGCGACCTTCGATACGGTCGGCGCGGGCATGGTGATCCACGCCGGCCCTGAGAAGCAGCAGATGCCCCTCGAATCAGCCCTTGAGACCGACACCGACGACGCAGCGCGGGTGCCCGCAGCGGCCTGATTCCCTCTGGTGCGCCGCGTAGAATCCGACTCACCATGAGTCAGAGGGGAGACCTGTTCGGGGAAGGCCCGCAGGCGTGCCCATTCATCGCTCTCGAGCTCGATCGGGATCGGCGCTCCGACAAGCCCGACTACCGGCATCGCTGCTTCGCGGAGCCGACCCCACAGCCACGCGCGATCGCGCACCAGGAGGCGTACTGCCTCTCGACTGAGTTCGCGGCGTGTCCCATCTTCCAGGGCTGGGCGATGCGTGCCGCGGCGCGACCCGTGCCCACCCCAGCGGGCTACGAGGGCCGGCCAGGGCAGTCCCAGGCACCCGTGCCGACAGTCGCGGAGGTGCAGGCCGCGGCGGCGCAGGCGCCGCTGCCCGTGGTGGAGCCGATCGTGCCCGCGCCGGGCGAGGCGTGGCCCGTCGAGGCGTTCAGCCCGGCGGCTGCGGTCGATGCCCCGGCGCAGCTGGCCGTCTTCGAAAGTGACGCGCCGGTTGAGCCTGCGTCGCCGGCTGAGCAGGAATTCCCCAGCGCCTGGTCGACGGTCAGCGCCAGCCCCGTTGCCCCGGCCTTCCTCGCTGGCGCATCCGCAGGGCCAGCGGACGAGACGCCGGATGACGACTTCGACGACGCGCCGGTGCCGGGCTTCCTGGCGGGCCGGACAGAGCGCACGCCCGGTGCGCAACCGCGCGCGTCGCGACCCGATGTCCAGTTGCGCGAAACCGTGTCGCGCGAGGATGTCGTCCCATCTTGGGACTTGACCGACCGTTACGGCGCCGACCTCGACGAGCACGCTCACCGGCGCGGCCGTGACGACGATGGCGGCCGTGGTGGCGATCGCATCAGTGGGCTGATGACCGCCATCGCCGTTGTCGCCATTCTGGCGCTGGGCGTCGCGGGCGTGATCTTCCTGCCGGGCATGCTTGCCGGCAGCCCTCGCGCGACGGCAACGCCGGCCACGACGCTCGGCCCGACCTTCCTGACCTCACCCAGCGTGCCCGCGGCGAGCACCACCCCCGTGACCTCGATCGGGCCAACCGTCGCCCCGACCGCCACGGCGGAACCGGATGCCACGCCGCGGCTGTACCGAATCAAGAACGGCGACACGCTGGGCAAGATCGCCAAGCGTTTTCACGTCACCGTGGCCGACATCATGGCCGCGAACCCGGAGATCACTGACCCCGACCACATCGTGCCGGGCCAGGTGATCGTCATACCGCCGAGCTCAGGGTCCTAGCCGCCGCCTGCGACGGACCACGGCGCCGCCGCTCAGCGCGGCGCGAAGTTGATCGCAGTGATCTTGCCGGCCTCGACGCGGAATGTCGCGTCGAGATGCTGCGACTGGACGCCGGGGCGCATGACCATCAGGTCGATCTCGAGGTTCACGCCCATATCGCGCTCGTTGGCCGGAATCATGCGCATGCCCTTGTCGGCGCGCAGGAACCAGCCGCCCACCTGCTCGACGCCGCGCAGTGTGCGCGCGTTGTCGCCCACGTGGACGCGCATCTCGATCTTCTCGTCCATCAGCTTGAGCGCGTCATCGCGCTGGCCGTTATTGAGCAGCTCGAAGAACTGCTCCATTGTTTCAGTGGCTCCCATACGGTCCTGAGTCTACTTTGCTACGCAGGCAGCGCTCAGTAGCCGCCTCCCGCACCGCCGCCGCCACCACCGCTGCCGCCACCGCTGAACCCGCCCGAGCCGCCGCTGCCCGATGAGCTGGGCGAGTTGCCGATCGATGACAGCGCGGCCATCATGCCCCCGAAGTTGGGTATCGCCGACGAGGACATCAGGCCCGGCGCGAACCCGCCCTGCCCGCCCTGACCGGAGGTCAAGCCCCCGCCGTACCACGCGGGCAGGTAGGGGTGGTAGGTGGTGACGCCGGCCTGCGCGTCCTCGGCGCTGCGTGCCAGGACCTCCTCGACGTCGCGCTGCAGCCCCAGGGCGACGCCCCAGGCAACGGCCTGATCGGGTGTCTCCATCCAGGCCAGCGCCGGCTCCTCCACGACGGTGTTCATCGAGCGCGCCTGGGCCATCGTCTTTTCCATGGTTCTTCGATACGCGGCAAGCATCGCGTAGATCATCGCCCCGGCCATCGTGCGCGCCGGCATCGAGCGTGCGATGAACAGCATGACGAAGGCCGCGGCCATCAAGGCGACGGTGAATACGACCACGCCGCCGCTGGGGATGTTGACGCCGATGATGAGGCCGACGAAGCCCGCGATCAGGATCAGGATCGCGCGCGAAGCCCAACGTTCGGTCGCCTTGGCCGGCGCCTCGTGGAACCAGCCCTTACTCACGACGTGCGCTTCGATCTGCTTGTCGAAGCCGCTGACGTACTTGCCGAACTTCAGCAGGTCCGAAGCGCCGATGTAGTTGCCGGTGAGGGGCGAGGCGATGCCGCGCAGCCGTTCGAGCGCGTACTGCTCCGCCTTCGACAGTGGCTTGCGTCGGTTGCGGTCGATCAATGGATCGTCGGCGTCGTACGTCTCATTGATCTGGATGCCCGCCTTGGTGCGCAGGCCGAGCAGCTCGCTCTCGGGCTTGAACCCGATCTCACCGCGGCTGGCCAGGTCAAGCATCGCCGTCGTGAGCGCACGCCGTGACGAGCGGCCATCCCAGATCACTGCGCCCGAGGCGGCTGTCAGATCGGGCGGCGGCGCAGGCATCAGCACCGACGGATCGTCGAGATACACCGGATCCTTGCCGTAGCGCAGCCATGAGATGCTGACCCAGCCGACGAGCAGGATGAAGATGCCCGGGCCCAGGATCAGGCCGATCGCGGCGTCGATGATGCGCGCCCGATCGAGCATCTGGGCGTGCTCCGGAGTGGCCGCGGCGTCGATCTTGTCGAGTGCCGCGAGCAATGCGCTGTCTTCGTCGCACTGGCGCAGGTAGGGCAGCATGTCGTTATCGAAGATCGACTGGCGCTCTCCGTTCGACAGATACGCCGCGCGGTAACCGGGCGCCGCGTAGAGCTGGACCTGGCCGTTGCCCGACACGCCGGGCATGCATTCCAGGCGGCCGGTGTTCCACATGATCGCCAGCCCATCGTCGAAGCCCGCGCGGCCGACGCCCCACTGGTCGATCAGGTCGATTGCGTCCTGCTCGGTCGAGTCCTCGTCCGACCCGGGCTTGTACTGCGTGTAGACGACAATCTCAGCGCCGGTGCGGTGCTCGATATCGGTGATGCTCTGGGTTGCGCGCGCCTCGGTGGCCGGGGAGAGGATGTCCGCGTAGTCGTAGACCACGACGTCGGCTTGGGGTGCCGGAAAGGGCGGCCCGGCCAGGGGTGGATCGGCCGCCAGCACAGCGCTCCCACCAATGAGCAGCAGCCAGCCGGCGGCAAGCGCCGAGCGGACAAGGCGGGCAAACCGGGTTCGGGTCATGCGGGGCTCCTCGCGCTGGTGACGATGCGAGTGTCGGAACGGATGCGCCGGACGAGCTCGGCCGCGAGCTCGTAGCGACCAAAGCTGGGCATGATGTACGTGCCGTGGACGAGCGGCGCGAGCGAGTCGAGCAGCCGATGGGCCATCTCGAGCCCGACCTCCGCGCCGCGCTCGCCGGCGGCATGCATAGCGGCGCGCACCTCTTTCGGGATAGTGATGCCGGGCACTTCGTTGTGCAGGAAGTCGGCGTGGCGCGCGGTGTGGAGCGGCAGCACGCCCAGCAGTACCGGCACGGGCAGGCCGCTCGGCCAGCGCGCGGCTGCGAACTCCATGAAGCGATCCCACTGGTCGCGCGAGTAGATCGGCTGCGTCATGACCACGTTGGCGCCGGCGTCCATCTTCGCGGCCAGGCGCTCGATCTCGCGTCCGAGGTTGTCGGCGGTGGGATCGAGCGCGCAGGCGACGGTGAAACCCGCCGGGCTGCCAATTGGCTTGCCGGCCTGGTCCTCACCGCGGTTGAGCCGCGCGAGGATGCCGATCAGCCCGACAGAGTCGACATCCCAGATACCCGTGCCGGTCGGGTAGTCGCCGACGCGCGGCGGATCGCCGGTCAGCGCCAGGATGTTTCTCACGCCAAGGGCGTGCGCGCCGAGCAGTTCCGACTCGAGCGCCATCAGGTTCCGGTCGCGCGTCGTGAAATGGACCAGGCACTCGAGATCAAGATCATGTTGCACGCCAAACGCCACCGCGAGGGCGCCCATGCGCACGCGTGCCATGGCGCTGTCGCTGATGTTGACAACGTCAACGCCAGCATCCTGCAAGAGCCGCGCGGCCTCGATCGTGCGTTCGATGCGCACGGAGCGCGGCGGGTCGATCTCGACGCTGAGGATGAACGTGTCCTGCGTCAGCAGCTGCGCGAGGCGGGTCGGTGGCGGCGGCTCGGCGATGGACCCGCTGGGTCGCTCGGCGACGGGCGTCCGAGGCGTGCCGCCGATCTCGGGCGCCTCCACGGATGCCGTCGCTGACTGCTTGTGCGCGTTGTAGGCGTCGAGGGCCTGGCGCATGTGGCGGATGTGCTCGGGCGTGGTGCCGCAGCACCCACCGACGATACGTGCGCCGGCATCAAGGAAGCGCGGCACCTCGGCCGCGAAGTAGGCCGGCTCCGCGGCGTAGACGAACTGCCCTTCGACGCGCTGCGGCAGGCCGGCGTTGGGCAGGATGGAGCGCGCCAGGCCGGCTGCCGGGCGGCCCATCTGGGTCAGCGCGTCGAGGCAGATCTGCGGGCCGACGCCGCAATTGACGCCCACCGCGTCGACGCCTGCCGCTGCGAGTGCCGTGGCGGCGGTCTGGGGGCTGGTGCCATCCACCGCGAGCAGCTCCTCGCCAAACGTCATCTGGGCGACGATCGGCAGGTCGGACAGTGCCTTCGCCGCGCTGATGCCGATCAGCAGCTCGCGCAGGTCGCTGAATGTCTCGAACAGCAGGAAATCGACGCCGCCTTCCAGCAGGCCCTCGATCTGCTCCCCGAACGCGGCCCTGATCGCCTCTTCCTTCGCGGCGTCGGGGCCGTGCAACGGTGCCTCGAGCGGCCCGATCGAGCCGGCCACGAGCACATCGCGCTTGCCGGCGACATCTCTTGCCTCGCGTGCGATCTGCGCCGCGCGGCGGTTGAAAAGCGCGGCCTTGTCGGCCAGGCCGAAGGGCGCCAGGCGCAGCCGGTTCGCGCCGAACGAATGGGTCTCGATCGCGTCGGCGCCGGCCTCGATGTACTCGCGATGGATCGCGCCGATCAGGTCGGGCCGCACCTCGACGAGCTGGTCAAGGCTCGCCCGCTGAGGTACGCCGCGCGAGTAGAGGAGCGTGCCCATGGCACCGTCGAGCAGCAGCGGCGCCTTGGCAAGGCGCGCGGCAAACGCGTCCCTCTGGCTCGACGACGTCCCACTCACGGTCAAGAGGTTACGGCAAGGCCCGGGACGGCCTCTCCTGAGTAGAGGGGCTGAGTCAGATACCCGGGGTCAGTCGGCGAACGAGCGCCACCACTGCGGCGACGATGCTGATCAGCAGCGACACGAGGAACGCGGCAATGAGCGTGTCGATGCCGATCGATGGATCGTTCAGCGGCCAGCCACCGAGCGCGAAGCCCAAATTCAGGTTGTCACTGATCGCCGCCGCAACGAGGACCATCGCCACGTTGATAACCAGGCTGACGAGGCCGAACGTCACGATGGTCAGCGGCAGGCTGAGCGCCTTCACGATGGGGCGCAGGTAGGCGTTGATCAGGCCGAAGACCACGGCCAGCAGGACGAGCTTCAGGATGTCAGAGGGGGCCCGAACATTGGGCACGAACTGCACCGCCAGGATCAGGGCTATGGCATTTATGGCCACGCGCAACAGCAGGTCGAGAAGCATGGGCTGATGCTACAGCTCGGCTCCGTCGCTAGGATGCCGGACATGTCCCTTCCACCCGACAACCGACCGACACCCGTGACTGCCTTCGACCATGCGCTGAAGGCATTCCTGGACGACTTCTTTGCCGCGCAGCCGGTGTGGGCGACGCAGATCGGCTTCCACGCTCACGACGACCGCTGGCCGAACATGACCGAAGCCGGACGCTCCGCCCGGCTGGCCATGCTCCGTGATCACGCCGGCCGGTTTGAGGCGCTCGCGGCGTCGGGTCTGAGCGCCGACGAGCAGATCGACCGCGGCATCGTCGCCGAGGCGATCGAGGGCATGATCTTCGAGGACGAGCAGCTGCGCGAGCACGCGTGGGATGCGCTGAGCTACGTCTGGCAGGCCGGCAGCGGCCTCTTCGGCCTGCTCGCGCGCGAGTACGCGCCGTGGGCGCACCGCGGTACTGCGTTCGCTGGCCGACTGCGCAACCTGCCGGCGTTCCTCGAGGGGGCGGCGGCTTCCCTGACCGGCCTGCCGGGGCGGCCGGTGTCGCGCCTGCACGCCGAAACGGCGCTGTTGCAGATGGATGGCATCACCGAGCTCATCGACGACGGCATTGCCGAGGCGGAGAAGCGGGCGGGCGACGATCGAGAGGTCGCGGCGGCCATCCACGCAGCCGCAGAGCCGGCACGGGCGGCCGTCGCGCGCTATGCGGAAGCGTTGCGCGACGAGATCATGCCGCGCGCCGAAGGTGAGGGGCGGCTGGGTGCTGACCTGTTTGCCGCGAAGCTGCGCCACACCACGTCGAGCGACCTGCCGCCAGGTGAGCTCGGCGCCAGGGCGCGCCGCGACTACGACCTCGTGCGCGCCGAGATGCTGCGCCTGGCGCGGCTCGTCTGGCCCGAGTGGCTGCCCGGCGAGGAGATGCCGGCGGACACGGACGAGCTCATCAGGCGCGCCCTGTTCGCGGTCGCGCAGGAGCACCGCCAGCCCGCGGAGCTGCTCGACTTCAGCCGCGCCGAGGTACGTCGAATCGAGGACTTCTGCCGAGCGAACGATGTGATTGGCCTGCCCGACGAGCCGATGATGATCACCTGGACGCCGGTCTTCATGCGCGCCTTCGGCCGGGCGTTCCTGAATGCTCCCGGAGTCCTCGACAAGGGCCAATCAAGCTACTTCTGGATCACGCCGCCGGACGATAGCCTGGGGGCGGAGGCGACCGAGTCGTACCTGCGCGAGGACAACGACCGCATGCTGCGCCTCCTCGCTATTCACGAGGGCGTGCCGGGCCACTACCTCCAGGGCGCTTATGCCAACCGCTCGCCCAGCCTGGCGCGCGCAGTCTTCGGGAGCGGCATGTTCGCCGAGGGCTGGGCGGTGTACGTGACCCAGGTGCTGATGGACATGGGCTACGGCGAGCACGAACCGGCCCTGCTGCTCAACCACTGGAAGTTCTACCTGCGCGCAATCACCAACGCGCTGATGGACGTCGCCATACATGGCGAGGGCATGACCGAGGAGCAGGCGATGGAGCTCATGGTCGGCGGCGGCTTCCAGGAGCGCGACGAGGCGACTGCCAAGTGGCTGCGCGCGCGGCTGACGTCGACCCAGCTCACGACTTACTACCTGGGCTCACTCGAGATGTGGGCGCTCGAAGAGGGGGCACGTCGTCGGGCCGCGGTGGCGGCCGGCGCCGGCGCGGACGTCGTGCCGCCGCAGCGCATCGCCGGGGGTATGGGTGAGACACCGGGCTTCGACTATCGGGCCCACCTCGAATCGGTGATCTCGCACGGCTCGCCGCCCATCAAGTGGCTCAAGCGGGCCCTGTTCGGCTCCGACTGAGACCGGTTGACCGTGGACTTCGGACTGATCCTGCCCTCCTATCGGCCGGGCGCGTCGGTCGAGGGCATCGAGGCGGCGTCGGAAACCAGTGGCCGGCTGGGCTGGCATTCCGCCTTCAGCACCGATCATTTTCTGGTCGGCACGTCCGCGCGCGAGGAGGATTACTTCCACATCTTCGACGCGCTCGCGACGGTGGTCCACGTTGCCGCGCGTCAGCCCACGTTGCGCGTCGGGGTGAGCGTGCTCGTCGTGCCGATGCGCAACGCGGTCGAGCTGGCCAAGGAGCTGGCGACCATCGACGTTCTATCGGGCGGGCGGCTGATCGTGGGTATTGGCGGGGGCTGGGACGAGAAGGAGTTCGCTCACCTGGGCCTCGCCGACCGCTTTGGGCAACGTGGCGCTTATCTCAACGAGGCGATCGCCATCTGGCGCCACCTGTGGGGCGGCGGTCAGGGGCCATTTCACGGTCGCTTTCACTCGTTCGAGGAGGTGCGCTTCGGGCCGCTGCCGGTGCAGGGCGCTGAGCTCGAGATATGGGTCGGCGGCCGGGACGAGGCCGCGCTGCGCCGGGCCGGTCAGCTGGCCAACGGCTACCACTCGTCCGCGACCGGCCCGGACCACTACGCGCCCCGCGTGCCGGTCGTGCGCGCCGCTGCGGCTGAGGCGGGCCGGCCCGAGCCGCGCTTCTCGGCGCGTTTTCGGGTCGCCTTCGGCGAGCACAGCGTGCCGTACTTCATGCTGAGCGGCACGCCCGACCAGATGATCGCCACGCTGCGCGAGTTCGCCGCCCTGGGCGTGACTCACGTCGCGGTCGATTTCGCGGAGACGGATCCCGACAAGGTCGCGCGCCTCATCGAGCGCTTCGACAGCGAGGTTCGCGCGGCGTTTCTGTGAGCGACATGGGCGCAACGAAACCACCGTCCAGGCCGGAAAGTGCACGACCGCGGGTAGATGCGCCCGAGTCAGACGCTGGCGCCGCGCCCTCCGCAGAGGAGTTGCGGGCCATCGAACTGGAGCGCACGCGCTGGGTCACGCTGCTCGGGGCGAGGGTCGAACGTGACGACGCGCTTGGCGTGGCGTGGGCGGCCCACCCCGCTCGCGGCGCCGGCCTGAACTTCGCGTCGTGTATTCGCTGGCCGGCCGCTGACGTCAACGCCCGGCTGGCCGCAGTCGACGCGCGCATGCGTGCCTCGAACACGTGGCCGCAGGTCGTCGTGGCCGAGGGCCTGACCGAGCCACACGACCTCGAGTCGCGGCTGCGCGCCGCGGGCTGGGTGCCGCTCGGAAGCGAGCGCCTGATGTTCACGCGCCACGCATCGGTAGTGCCGCATCTCGACCCTGGTCTGCGCATCGAGGCAGTCACGCCCGCGACCGCGCTCGAGTGCGCGACGCTCGAATCCGCCGCCTTCGGGTTGGATCCCGACGGGATCGACGTCAGCGCGGGGCTGCTCGCTCTCGTCGTGGAATCCGGTGACACGCGCGCCTTCATCGTGCGTCTGGCGGGCGAGCCGATCGCATGTGCCCGGCTCGTGCCCGGGGAGCCGGGCAGCGGCGTCGCGTCGCTCCATGCCGTTGGTGTCGCGGAGCGGCACCGCCGGCGCGGCTACGGCCGGCTCATCACCGCGATCGCTACCCGCGCCGGCCTCGCGACCGGCCACAAGTTGGTCTGGCTGTCGGTCGATGCCGATAACGCCGGCGCCATCACGATGTATCGCGGCCTGGCCTTCGACTTCACGTTCAGCTGGACACGCTGGGCCGCGCCCGTCCGTTGAGTCATTCCCAGCAAAGGCCCTGGCCCGTCAGCCTTGGGTGGCTCGTCGAGCCCTCTTCCTCGCCGAGGGGCGACTAAGGGAGCGTGAAAGGCGCGATGCGGCTCCCTCGCAACCGTGGTCGCGTCGCTTAAGGCTGACCCACAGGTACATCTGCCGGGATCGAATCCCACAGGGGCCGGGATGGACTCTCCTACGCGGGTCTAGCCGGCTTCCTCCCCCGCGCGGTCGCGCGTCTGCTTGAACGCCATCGTCACGGTGAATCTCTTCGACTCTCCGGCGGCGAGCTCCAGCGGCCAGCGCTGGGTCAGGCACGAGCCCTGGTAGACGCGCTCGAAGCCGGCTTCTGAATTCGACACGGTTTCGACTGGGAACCACTGCTGTGGCGCCGCGGGCTCTAGCTGGACGGAGATGGCGACGCCCTCGTAGCGATTACCAAATGACAGCTGGACGCCAGCCGCGACCGACCCCGGCGCATCGTGGCGAATTTCCTGGTCGGCCCAGTGGTAGTGCGCCTCCGGGTTGGCGCCGCCACCCAGAAGGTTGAGGTTCCACTCGAGCTCGAGCGGTCCCCTGAAGGCCGAGTCAGCGGTGACGACGATGTCCAGGTCAAGCGAGCCATTCATCCGGCCGTGAAAAACTGCGATCGACTTGCGGACCGATAGCCCGCCAGCAGATCTGGTGAGCACGACCTCCGACTGACCTGTCGATTCGACCCCCCACTC
>DATBRX010000075.1:0-3689 GCA_036560085.1 Candidatus Limnocylindrales bacterium | reverse complement strand
GGGGAGCGGCGACGGCCTGCTTTCAGCGCCCGAGGCTGGTATTGCCGTGCTGCGCGTCGCGGCGCGCGAGGACATCGTCATAGCCGAGGCTGCCGCGACCGTCGCCCACTGAGGCGCTCCCCGCTCAGCGCGGACCCGAATGGCCCTTGCGGGCGGGTCACATGGCCCGTTCCAAGGGGCGCCCGGGCACTCGAACGCCAACGTGCACGGGGCCATCGTTAGGCCGTAGGAAACCGCTGCGGAGCCGATCGTGAACGATCAGGCTGAAGAGCCCATCAACCTTGTGCTGTTCTCAGGCACAGATGACCGCCTGACTGCGGCTGCCGTGCTTGCCGCTGGCGGCGCCGCCCTGGGCCGCCCGGTGCACATCTTCCTCCAGTACTGGGCGCTCGACGCGTTCCGCGCTGACAAGATGGGCGCGCGCCTCCCGCTCGCGCCCGAAGCGGGCGTTGCCGGAGCAGCCGCCGTCGAGCATATGCGTGCCGCCGGACAGCAGCCCTGGGTCGAGACCCTGCGTCAGGCCAAGGACATCGGCGAGGTCGACATCCAGGCGTGCTCGCTGTCAATGGACCTGCTGAGCCTCTCTGCCGACCAGCTCGACCCCATTGTCGACGGGGTGGAGGGCGTGGCCGCGTTCTACGTCAACGCCGGCGCCGGCCAGATCGTCTTCATCTAACGCAAGGAGTGAGGGCAATGACGCTCACCGAAAACAATCCCGCTGGCACCGTCAAGGTGACCACGCTCGACGCCAAGGGTCTCAAGTGCCCCATGCCCATCGTCAAGACGGCCCAGGCGATCAAGACTGTCGGGTCGGGCGATCTGCTCGAGGTGCTGACCACCGATCCGGGCGCCGTGGCCGATTTCGCGGCGTGGAGCCGCGCGACCGGCAACACCCTTGTCGAGCAGACCCTCGTCGAGGGCGTGTATCGCTTCGTCCTGCGCAGGAAGTGAGGTTACCGATATGACTGCGCCTGTAGCCGAACCCGAAACAATCATCAGCCCCGAGACCGAGCTCGAGCGCGACCTGCTGCGCGGCCTCCTCGAGGAAGCTCCTGACGATGAGCCGCAGACCGAAGCGGAGACGCCGGTCAGGCAGCTCGTGATCATCAACTGGAGCGGCGAGTTCGACCGGGTCATGCCCACCCTGATCATGGCCAACGCGGCCGCGGCGATGGGCTACCAGACCAAGGTCTTCACCACGTTCTGGGGGCTGCTGCCCTTCGTCAAGGACCAGAAGCGCATCGTCGGCGAGAACTGGATGCAGAAGATGCTCGCCTTCATGCAGCGGCCCGGAATCAGCCACCTCAAGACCTCGAAGATGAACTTCTTCGGCATGGGCCCGTGGATGATGGGCGTGCTGTCACGCAAGTACAACGTCGCCTCGCCCAAGGAGCTGCTCGAAGCGGCTGAGGCGCTGGGCGTGGAGTTCATGCCCTGCCAGATGACTATGGACATGTTCGGCCTGAAACGCGAAGACATGATCGACGGCCTGGGCGCGCCCGTCGGCGCGGCGACGGTCCTCGAGCTGATGACCCAGCCCAACACCGCCAGCCTCTTCATCTAGGGAAGGAAGTGGCGCACATGACCACGCCAACTCAACAGCTCATCAAGCCCGTGGACCGGGTCATCGACGCCCGCGGCAGCTTCTGCCCGGGGCCCCTGATGGAGCTCATTCGAGCAATCCGCGAATCCGAGGTCGGGACGGTCATCGCCGTTCGCTCGTCCGATCGCGGCTCGCGGATCGACATCCCCAAGTGGGTCGAGAAGGCCGGCCATCGCCTCCTGGGCGTGAGCCCGGCCGAGGGCTTCGACGAGATCGTCATCGAGAAGCTCCACTGATGGAACGCGTCCTGATCTTGGGCGGCGGGGTTGGCGGCACGATCGTTGCCAATCTGCTGTCGCGCAAGCTGCGCCGCCAGATCGAGGACGAAGACGTCGCAGTAACCGTCGTGGATCAGCTGGGCAACCACCTGTACCAGCCGGGCTTCATGTACATCGCCTTTGGCAACGAGCAGGAGCGCAACCTCTCGCGGCCGGAACGATCGCTGCTTGACAGTCGTATCAAGCTGATCGTGGGCGAGGCCACCGGCGTCAACGCGGACGCGCGCACCGTAACGCTGGCCGACGGCCAGGTCCTCGTGTACGACCAGCTCGTCCTGGCCACCGGCTCACGGATCGCACCCGAGGAGATCGAGCACTTCGACACCGACGCGCATCACTTCTATACCGCGGACGCCGCGCGCCGCCTGCGCACCGCGCTTGATGCCTTCACCGGCGGCTCCATCGTCGTCGGGATCGCGGGCATGCCGTACAAGTGCCCACCGGCGCCGCTCGAGGTCTCGTTCCTGATCGAGGCGGAGCTGCGTGCGCGCGGCCTGCGCGACAGGA
This sequence comes from Candidatus Limnocylindrales bacterium, assembly GCA_036560085.1. Lineage (GTDB taxonomy): Bacteria > Chloroflexota > Limnocylindria > Limnocylindrales > CSP1-4 > JALYGJ01. The sequence continues at coordinate 1,301 of DATBRX010000075.1, read as the reverse complement.
GCGAGGTTCACTTCTGCTCGCCCATCGGCCGCGCGTTCACGATCGAGACGGTCAGTGAGATGGCGACACCGGTGCTCGAGGAGAAGGGCATCGAGCTCCACACCTTCTTCAACGTGGAGGCGATCGATCCAGCGCGTAAGGTCGTTCAGAGCCTGGAGGGCGAGGAGCTGCACTATGACCTGCTGATCCTCGTGCCGCCGCACCATGGCGCCCAGTTCCTGATCGACTCCGGCCTCGCACCCGCGCCGGGCGGCTGGCTGCCAACTGATCACCACACCCTGCTCGTCGGCGGACGGTCGAACGTCTATGCCCTGGGTGACGCCACGGATCTGCCGCTGTCAAAGGCCGGCTCCACCGCCCACTTCGAGGCGCCCGTAGTGGCGGAGCGCATCGCCGCGAAGCTCACCGACAGGCCGCTCGACGAGAAGCACGGCAACTACACCGGCCGCGTCATGTGCTTCTTCGAGATCGGCGATGGCAAGGGCACGCTGCTGCGCTTCGACTACGACCACCCGCCACAGCCGCCCAAGCCCAACCGGGTGTGGCACCTGGGCAAGATGCTCTTCAACAAGACCTACTGGCACACGGTCCCGCGCGGCCGGGTCTGACCCGAAACAGTGCCGCTTTGAGCGGCACCAACCGAATACGCATGTCCCTCCCGACGGCGGTCGTCCCGCAGCACGACCGCCGTCGGCCTTTGTCTAGGCCAGGTCGGCGAGGATCTCCGGCCAATAGCGATACAGCAGGTGGTGCCCTTCGTCGGGGTACGTCCTGAGGCTCGCCCCAGGGATGACCTCGGCGAGGTGAGTGGCCATCGCCTCAGGGACCGTGTCGTCGCGGCCGCCCTGCCAGATGTGCACCGGCACGGTTAGCTCGGCCGGCTCGAAGCCCCACGGCTTGGTCAGGACGAGCGCCTCGTCGTACATGCCGCGGCCGCCCTGGCGGTACAGCTCGGCCGAGTTGTCGATCATGCGGCTGCGCAGCTCCGGCTCGGCAAGGACCGCCTGGTCGGCGGCGCACATGTCCGCGACGGACCTCTCGAAGAACTTCTCGGCGTCGCCCCGCTGACCGCGGCCCCAGTGCCACATGGCGAGACGGATGACCCACGGCGAGTGCTTGGCGAAGCGGACCGCGTGGCGGTCGCGCCAGCGCAGATAGCCCGGATCAGTCGGCTTTGCCAGCGGCGCGGCCGGCGAAACGGCCGCGACCGCATCGACGCGGTCAGGGAGAGCGAAACCACACGCCAGCCCATAGGGGCCGCCGCCCGACCACGCGACGATCGAGAACCGCTCAATGCCCAG
>DATBRX010000074.1:0-4110 GCA_036560085.1 Candidatus Limnocylindrales bacterium | reverse complement strand
GTCGAGGAACGGCTGAGCGCCGAGCCTGGTCAGCGTGGTACGCGCCCACTGGGCAAAGGATCTCATGTCGGCCTCATCGGCACCCAGGAAGGTGACCATGTCAACCACGGTCAGCGCCTCGTCGAACGCCGCGCCAATCTCGCGCCAGCCGCGCAGCACCTCGCGGTACATCGCCAGCGCCTCCGCCATGTGCCCTTCGAGGGCTGCAACGCCAGCCGCAATCGTGCGCTTATCGAGCGACAGAGCGGCGCCGCGATGGCTCGTGTGGCCACGGGTAATGGCGTCGCGTGCCGAAAGGGGGTCGCCGGCCCAGAGCGCCGCGCGCGCGGCGAGCGGCACCGCTAGCGGGTAGAAATAGACTGTCCGCTCGGCCGCCCGTAGGCCCTCGCTGCGGGCTTCCTCGAAGCGGCCGGCGCAGAATGCCGCCCAAGCCCGGGCCCAAGAGTCATAAGACTCGTACTGCGTGTCGGTCATCGGCCCGCGCGCGGTCGTCGCCAACTCGAGGTCCGATGTCGGATCGCCGCCGCGCAGACTCGTAAGGATTGCGCGGTCGACGTAGAACTCCGAGATCTGGGCCGGCGTGTCGCTGCCTGACATCGCGGCAGGGATCCATTCTTCAATGACCGCCGCCGCCCAGTCCCACTCGCCGACGCGCAAGGCGCAGACGACGCCGTTGCCGACCATGGACCAGCCATAAAGTGTCGAGCCGATCTGACGGGCTATGTCGAAGCCCTCGCGCGCAAGACGGACGCCCTCGACCGGCTCGCCCCACTGCTCGCGGAATGTCAGAAGCGTCCGGGCGGACAGCTCCGGGGCGCGGAAACCACCCGCCAGCGCCATCGCGTGGCCGCCGCGCATCAGTACCATGCCTTCCGATGGCCGGTCCATGTTCAGGAGTAGCTGGCCGCGCGACACGATCGCACCTGCCAGGTCCTCCAACAGGTCCAACCGGTCGGCAATGGCGATCATGCGATCGGCCAGCGGCAGCGCTTCGGCGCGACGGCCCATCGTCGACAGGCTCTTGGCCAGCGCCTCTATCACCTTGACGCCTTGCGGGGTCTCGGCGAGGTCGCTGAACTCCTCCCATGCGTGCATTGCCAGTTCGTGGGCTCGCTCCGGGTCGCCCAGGTTCCCCCGAACGACGTGCGAAACGCGAGCTGCCGCACGGGCGATCGCCGCGCGGTCGCCCTGCTCCCGGCGCGCGGCAAGGGCGGCCTCGGCCAGTCGCATGTTGCGCTGGACGTCGATTCCCTGGTCACTCGAGGCATAGGCGCGCTCGAGCAGTTCGGCGCGCTCGGCCGTGTCGGAGGTCATCTCGACCGCCTGCTCGAACAGCGTTACCGCTTGCTCGTGCGAGCCCAGGGCAGCCGCGCGTTCGGCCGCTCCCCGCAGGGCTAGCCGGGCCTGGGCAGCGAGCGCTTCGGCTTCCGGGCCCTCCCCGGCCAGCCCGTGGGCAGCCACATAGTGGCTCGCCAGGGCACCGGCTGCCTCGTCGGTGGCGAGGCTCTCCAGGTGACGCGCGGCGGCGATGTGGCGCACCTTGCGGTCCTTCTTGGAGAGCGTGTTGTATGCCACTTCCCGGATAAGCGCCTGGACGAAGACGTACTGGCCGAGCTCCGGCGAGCGCGGATTGGCCTCCTGTTGGAGCAGCTCGCGTCGGACCAGCGCGGCCAGACGCGTTTCCAACTCTCCCGCCGCCACACCCGACAGTGCCGCCAGCGCCGCGGGCGAGAAGCTCTGGCCGAGCACCGCCGCATCAGCGATCAGGCTGCGGTCGGCCGCTTCCAGGCCGTCGAGCCGCGCGGCAATGAGCGCGGTGAGCGTCTCGGGCACGGCGATGTCGTCGAGCTCGCCGGTCGGCCGGTAAGCGCCATCGCTGAGCGTCAGCCGCGCATCCGCGAGCAGCATGCGCACGGTTTCGACCGCGTACAGCGGAATTCCATCGGCACGGGCGACGATCGCTGCTGCGGCTTTCTCCGGCAGCCCCGGCACCAGGCCGGCGAGCAGCTCGCGCATCTGCTCGGGCGTCAGCGGCTCCAGGTAGATCGAGCTGAAGCTGCGCTTGCCGGCTCCCCAGGTGGGCCGCTTCTCGAGCAACTCCGGCCGCGCCAGGGTGACGATGGTGATCGGCGAGTGCCGGCTCCACTCCTGGACATGGTCGATGAAGTCGAGCAGGCCGGGGTCGGCGAAGTGGAGGTCCTCGAAGACCATTACCACCGGGTTGACCTCAGCTAGCCGTTCGAAAAACATGCGCCAGGCGCCGAATAGATGGCTCGCGTCAAAGCCGGATTCGAAGCCCAGCAGGGCCAGCAGTGCGCGCTCGATGTTGGGGCGTTCAGATTCGTCGGGGACGTTGTCACGGACGGTCGCGCCGACCTTCTCGCGTGTCGTCTGCTCATCGTCGGTCTCGAGCAGGCCGGCACGGCCGCGGACCATCTCGCCCAGCGCCCAGAAGGTGATCCCGTCGCCGTATGCAGGCGAGCGGCCGTCATGCCACCAGACGGTCTCCGTGAGGCCGTCGATGTACTTCAGCAACTCCCACGCCAGGCGGCTCTTACCGATGCCGCCTGGACCGATGACGCTGACGAGCCGCGGCTTGCGCTCTCGGTTGGTGGCGTGGAATAGCTCCTTCAAGAGCCGCATCTCGTCATCGCGGCCGACGAACGGCGCCTCCAGCGTTTCGCTCCGGCCGCGCCCGCCACGTTGGGCGACGACGCGCATCGCCCGCCACGCGGCCACCGGCGCCTGCTTGCCCTTGAGCTGCTGGTCGGCAACCTTCTCGAAAACGATCGACTCGCCAGCCGCACGCTGGGTCGACTCACCGACCAGCACGCTCCCCGGCTCGGCCACGCCCTGCAGTCGCGCCGCGGTATTGACCATGTCGCCCGCGACCATGCCCTGGTTGGTCGCGCCCAGAGTCACCGCCGCTTCGCCGGTCAGGATCCCGACGCGCGCCTGGATGGTGGGGCCAAGCGACCTAACGGCGCCAACGAGGTCGAGCCCGGCGCGAACCGCGCGTTCGGCGTCGTCCTCGCGCGCGGTGGGCGCTCCCCAGACGGCCATGACCGCGTCGCCGATGAACTTCTCGACAGTGCCGCCGTAGCGCTCGATCAGCTCGCGCGACAGGTCGAAGTAGCGCGACAGCGTGTCGCGCACGTCCTCCGCGTCGCGCTCCTCGGCGAACGGCGTGAAGCCGACCAGGTCGGCGAAGAGGACGCTGACCAGTCTTCGCTCGGCAGTAGATGCGGCGGCCACGGCACGCGGCGCGGGCGTGGAACCGGCGATGAGCGGCGTGGCGCACTCAGAACAGAACTTGGCGTTGGGCAGGTTGACGAAGCCGCAGTTGGGGCAGCCGCTGGCAAGTGGGATGGCGCACTCCATGCAGAACTTGGCTCCGGCCAGGTTTTGCGTCCCGCAATTGGTGCAGATCAAAGTCATGCCCCTCGAAGCGCCCCCCGCGGCAGAGGATAACTAACCGCCGTTTGCCATCCTCGATGACGGCTGTACCAGGCTCACGCCAACGCTCAGCAGGGCGACGGCAAACAGGAGCATCGCCGCAACCCAGGCGTAGGGCGAGACGATGTACAGCGCGGCGATGATGCCGATCGCCGCGGCGCCCGCCATGACCCAGCCGATGCCCCGCGGCAGCGCGTGGGCGCCGCGCGCCGCCAGGCCAAAGAAAGCGACGCCGACCCATGTCACGAGCTCGGCCGTGAGCCCAAAAGGCGCCGTCCAGACGGGCAGCTCCATGTGCTGCGCACCAACCTCGTGGAAGGCGCCCGGCGCGTAGGTCTGCCAGATCGTGGCGATCTGCGGCAACGCCAGCGTCAGGCCGATGAGCAGCACCAGCAGGCCGAGCGTCGCCCAGCCGTCCAATCGGCCCCGATTGGCGGCCCAAAACGCGGCAAGGGCCGCGATGGCCAGGACCTGCCCCGCCGCGTAAACAGTCCAGCCGCCCAGAAGCAGATTGAGGCCCGTCAGCACGACGCCGATGATCAGCAACAGTGCCGACGCGATCGCCATCGGCCGTGCCCAGCGGGCCAGCATTTCCATCAAGCCGAGCGTAGCGGATATGGGGGTAGGTGGACGGCTGATCGGCGGCTACGATAG
>DATBRX010000073.1:0-2135 GCA_036560085.1 Candidatus Limnocylindrales bacterium | reverse complement strand
GCCGACCGCGCGGCGATCGACGCGGCAATCGAGCGGGTGGGCATCACCTTATTGCGCGGTCGCGACGTGCGCGAGCTGTCCCTTGGGGAGCGCCAGCTGGCGGTGCTGGCGATGGCCGTCGCACAGGCGCCGCGCCTCTTGTTGCTCGATGAGCCGACGGTCCATCTCGACCTGCGCCACCAGGTGACTGTCATGGAGCTCCTGCGCGATCTGGCCACGCGCGACAACGTGACGATCCTTGCGGTGATGCACGACATCAACCTGGCCGCTCACTTCTTCGGTCGTTTGATGCTGCTCGACCAGGGCCGCCTGGTAGCCGACGGTCGGCCTTCTGGAGTTCTCACGCCGGAGCGAATTCGAGTCGTCTACGGCGTCGATCCCGCGCTGGTGGCGATCGCCCGCGGCTGACGCGGCGCGCCAATTCGCAGTGGGGACCACGCAGCAGCGCCCGGGCGGCAGCGCGAACCCAGAATTCGCCGGCTCGGCGCTGATGTGAGCCACGTTCACCGATTTGGAGTCAGCTAGCCGCGATTGGGCGCGATTGCCGCCTCGCGGTTGGATCTCAACTCAGATTCGAGTGACATGACGGTTCCTATGGCCGCTGGCAAGGCGAACTAGGGGCGACTCCAGCCGAATACGGGCGGCATTCGGCCCTCTCGACCCACTCAGGTCCGATTTCGTGAATGTGGCTCTCAACCGCATCGCCGGCGCTTTGCCCATCTATCTGGCTCTGCTCGCCCTCGCCAAGCAGGGCTTGCCCATCTGGACTGCCTGAGACTCGCCAGCCGCTAGGCGCGCTTGCGCGGCGGGTCGAAGAAGGGCAGCGGCACGACATTGGCGGCCGCGCGGCCGCGCCTGCCCTCGACCGTCCACTCCAGCTGCAGCTGCGTGCCCGGCGCGGCGTGGGTCCTGTCCACTGACGCGAGCGCGATGTGTTCCTTGAGGATGGGGCTCCATGTCCCGCTAGTGGCGCGGCCGACCTGGGCCCGCCCCGCGTAGACGGGCCGCTGCTCGCGCCATGTCGAATAGGACACGCTGATCGGCAGGTTCTGCTCGCGATGCAGCTTGTCGATCGACTCCCAATTGATGGCTAGCCCCACGAGCTGCCGCGCGGGCCCGCCCGCCGCCTGCTCGGCGAGAAGCGCGCGCTTGCCGACGAAGTCCGCTTTCTTGTCGAGCTGGACCATGCGCCCCAGGCCGATCTCGAACGGCGAGTAGCTCTGGTCGGGCACGAGCGCGCTGCGTGACGAGGTGTAGTCGACCTCCAGCAGAATCAGTCCCGCCTCGAGCCGGGTCATGTCCAACGCGAGCATTCCCGCGGCGTGGATGCCGAAGGGGCGCCCGACTTCCATGAGCCGATCCCACAACGCCACGGCATCGCCCACCCTCACCCACAGCTCGTACCCCAGGTCGCCGGTGTAGCCCGTGCGGCTGACATCGAGCGCGATCTTGCCCGCGTTGGCCGTCCGTCGGCGGAAGTAGGCCAGGTCGGTCCAATCGGTGCCGGTCAACGCCTCCAGGACCGAGCGCGACTGCGGCCCCTGGAGCGCGATGGCAGCGGTCGAATCGGAGACGTCATCAATGGCCACGTCGAGACCACGCGCGTTGAGCTCGAACCAGCGCAGGTTGGGATCCGCCGCGGTCCAGCGGAACGAATCGTCGTCGAGCCGCGCGACGGTGCCGTCGTCGATGACCTTGCCGTGCTCGTCGCACCACGCTGTATAGACCACCTGGCCGGGCTTGATCCTCGTGGCGTCACGCGACAGGACGCGGTCAACCAGGCGCCCCGCGTCTGGACCGCGCACCACGTACTTGTAAAGCGGCGACACGTCGATCAGCGCCGCCTGGTTGCGGATCGCGAAGTACTCGTGGATGTGCGATGTGTCGTAGACGCTCGCCGCGAAGTAGCCCGACCACTCACGCCACTGTTGCTTCTGATTGAGCGGGCCGGTCCGGTCGTGGAAAGGTGAGCCGATCACGCGCCAAAGATACAGTTAGCGTGTGGCAGGAGGAGGGCGAGGGGAGCGTCGGTACGACGCGATCGTCATTGGTGGCGGGCACAACGGCCTGACGTCCGCCGCGTATCTCGCCCGCGCTGGATTGAAGACGCTCGTCCTCGAGCGACGCCACGTCCT
>DATBRX010000072.1:0-8085 GCA_036560085.1 Candidatus Limnocylindrales bacterium | reverse complement strand
AGCCCGCGCGATGGCGTCGACAGCGTTAGTCCCGGGCCAGGCGTCGTCTACTCGCAGCGCCTCAGCGCTCAGCGAACGAAGAGTCGCCTCAACCGCATCGTGGGCACGCCCGAATACCGCTCGATGACCATCCGCAACTGGAACACGACCGCGAAGCTGCTCGAACTCCTGCGCAAACGCGCGGCCTAGGGTCGCGGTCCAAGAAGGAAGCGCGGGAAGAACACAAACAGCGTCGCGAGCGCGAGACCACCGATGGCCACCAGTCGCCCCGCCAGCGGCCAGCCTGTCTCCCATTTCCACAGGCCTGCCGTCACGGGCAGGAAGAAGAGCCACACCAGCGCTTGAATGACGATGTGCTGGTCTTTCAGCCACGCCCAGATTGCGTCCAGGCTTCCCTGGCTGACGACGTCGCGATCGCGAACAGTGCCCACCCTCCCTGCTAATCCCGGCGTTCTTCGATGACGCCCTGGTGAGATTCCCAGCCTTCGCCAACCGTGGATAACGGCCGGAGGCAACAAAACCTGGAAGCCGACCGGCATCTGAGAGATGTTTGCGGCTCATTTCTGGCGCAGGCGAGGGCGGTTTGGTCGGCCGCGGCGGTTGAATCGGTGGCCTGCAGGGAGGACACCATGATCAGTTTGCTTTTCCGACTCTGGGCAATCCGCAAGCTCTGGGGAATCATCCGCGGCAACCGGCGAGATCCGCGCAGCGGCTACTAGAGGCCGGCTGGCAGCGCCTACTCGCTGGTGACGCGGAACGCCTGGACGGGCTTGCTGAAGCCCTTCAGGGCCAGATCGGGCAGGGCGTCTGTTGCCACTGAGCCCTCGACCGCGGCGTTGAGGCGCTGACTGAGCAGGATCTCCGCCGGACCGGCCGCGTCGGACAGGCGCGAGGCGAGGATGACCACGTTGCCCACGGCGCCGTAGTCGAAGCGTCCTTCGAACCCGATTCGACCCAGGGTCGCAAAGCCCAGGGCCAGCCCGATGCCTACGCCCAGCTCATAGCCGCGCTTGCTCCAGCCCGCGGCCAGCTGCGCAAATCGGTCACGGATGGCGATGGCGCTGCGCACCGCGACCAGTTGGTGGTTCTCGAGCGCGCGCGGGTCGTTGAAGAACGCCATGAGGCCGTCACCCGCGAAATGTTCGACCGTGCCGCCCGCGCCGACGACGATCTCCCCGACCATCGAGTGGTACTCGCGCAGGACGCCCAGCACTTCCTCTGGCTCCGCCGATTCGGCGAAGGCGGTGAAGCCGCGCAGGTCACAGAACATCGCCGTGATCTCGCGCCGGTGGCCGGCGAGCAGTGCGACTCCGGATTCGGTCGACATCAGCTCCGCCGCCTGAGGTGCATAGCGCGCCAGCTCGGTGCGCTGCGACTGGATTGTCTGGACGAGTCGGAGGCTGTCGATGGCCAGGACCGCTTGGTCGGCAAAAGTCGAAAGCATCGAGATCTGCTGGTCGGTGAATGGCTGCACCTCGTGGCGGGTCAGGACGAACACTCCGACCCACTCGTCGCCGCGCAGCATGGGCACACCGAGCAGCGTGCGGTAGTTGCCGGCCTTCTGGATCTCCCATGCCGTGTAATCGGGGTCGGCGAGGACGTCCACGATCTGCACCGGCGCCTTGGCGAGCAACGTCCGGCCGATCATCGAGCCGCGGTCGGGAACGTACTTGAACCTCCTGACCAGGTCGATGTACGCGTCGCTCACCTGGCCGTGGTGAGCGACCATCTGGTAGTGGTCGCCATGCGGCCGCAGAATGCTGCCAAAGTCGACGCGACTCAGCTCGACGGCGCGGCGGATGATCGTCTGCAGCACGTCATCGAGCTCGAAGCCGCTACTCGAAACGGCGCGGATGACCTCACCCAGCGCCGCCAGCACGTCCTGCGGCGCCGCCTCGCCAGAAGTCGCGCGGGTGGGCTCCGTCACTGACCTAGGTTAGTTAGTCGATGAAGCGGTAGTAGATAACTCCGCCCGCTTCATCTTGAGCGCTGCCTTCGCCGGGGATGAACAGCGACACGACGAGGACGGCGCGGCCGTCGAGAGTCACCTGGCCGATCGTGGGATTCGTGAATGCCCTGCTGCCGCCGTGCGTCTGCATGTCCAGCTGCCTGGCGCTGCCGCTCGTTCGGTCGTACAGGAATACCCGAAAGGTCTCCCACAACGGGAGTTGGCGCATGCCCTCGAACATCATGAACTCGAAGCCACGGAAGACGAGCGGGCCATCGCGGTCGCCGATCCCACCCTCCACGCCGAGCCTCTCTATCGCCGCGTCCAGATCGGGCGCGGGGCTCGACGTCCAGCTGACCCAATTGGTCGTCCCGTGTGCCTGCCGGTCCAGCTCGCAATCGCGGTAGTAGTGGAAGCCGACATCCAGGAACGTGCTGCTGGCCGAATAGAAGGAAGGAGTTCCTTCGGCGCAGTCGGGTGACAGCTGGGTGGGCGGCTCGTACGTCTTCTGCGCGTTGCCCGCGAGCAGATCGTCGAGCGATTCGTAGTAGGCGAAGAGCAGATGGTTCGGGGGCTCCTGCTCCCAGCCCACGACGTAGCCACCATCGCTGGCCTCCGCGATCGTCGGCTGCGAGGCGTTCTCGCCCAGGGTCCGTTGCCACGTCCAGTTGATGAGGTCGCTCGACGTCGCGACGTGCGTTTGGAATCGCCGGCCTGCCTCCAGCCATGAGAAGTACGTGGCTACAAAGGTGCCGTCCGGGACCTGCAGGATCTTCGGCCCGGTCAAGGTGTGGCCGCGGTCATCATGCGGGTCGTAGCGGTATGCGTCGGCGGACGTGACGTCCTCGATCAGCGTCGCGAGCTTGTCGCGCGCCGCATCTTCCGGGCCGTACGTCCAGCCGGTCGCCGACGGCGCAGCCGCTCCGCACGCACCGATTGACAGCACGACTGCTGTCCACACTCCTGTCCGGAGCAAGCTCACGACGAAAGACTACGCGGCGTCTGTGGAGGGCGAGATAAGGCTCCGGTGAGCGCCGTGGTGTAATATTTACTCATAGTGCGAGAAGTAAAGGTCGGTCGCCGCAGGCAGCGTGGAGTCACGCGCATCAGCACGCAGAACCAGGTGACGCTGCCCACGGACGCACTGGCTCAGGCCGGACTTGCCGCCGGCGACCGCCTGCGAGCGCGAGTTCAAGCACCCGGCCAGATCCTCCTGGTGCGCGAATCGGACCCGATCGACCAATACGCGGGCGCCTTGACCGGCCTGTACCCACCCAATTACCTCGACGAGCTTCGGGACGAGTGGCGCTGACAGTCGTTGATGCCGGAGTCGTCATTGCCGTCCTGGACGCGGCAGATTCCCATCACGCCGCGTCCGTTGATGCGGTGCGTCGTGCGATTGCAAGTGGGGAGAGCCTCGTTCTGCCTGTATCGGCCTACGCCGAAGTCCTGGTCGCGCCCTTCCGGCGCAACCTGGAGTCCGCCGCGGTCGTCGATTCATTCATCGACGCACTGCCCGCGACCGTGCAGCCCATAACTCGTGAGGTAGCCCGCATGGCGGCTCAACTCCGCGCGCAGCATGGCCCGCGCCTGCGGTTGCCTGACGCGCTCGTCGTGGCAACGGCGCTCGAGCTGTCTGCCGATCGGCTCCTGACGACGGACAAGCGCTGGCCAGACGTCGGCCTCAAATTGGAGACGGCCTAAATGGGTGGGATCTCGACAACAGGTCGTGCTCTACCAGATGACGTCGACGTCGTACTGACCTATGGCCGGATCCGTGGTGAGAATTGGCAAGCTCTCGACCTGCGCTTGGGCGACCAGCAGCCGATCCCATGGGTCGCGATGGATCAGCGGCAGGCCGCCTGCGTGGATGGCATGAACGTCCGCGATTGGCAGCACCGCGAAAGCATGTCGACGCAGCAGACGCGGCAAGTACGCCTCTGGCCGACCGGGAAGCTGAAGCCGGCCGATGCTCGACTTGTACGCGATCTCGTACAGGGAGCCGGCACCCACGAGCGCATCCGTCGACGAATCGGAGAGGAGGTCTCTGGCCTGGACGCTCAGGCGCGATCCGCCCGAGGTCACCCACCACAGCAGGGCGTGCGTATCTACCAGTAGCCTCACGGCTTGGCGTTGAGGAGCGGGTCGTCGGGGTGCGCGTATTCCGGGTCGAACTCGGGAAGAGGATCGTCGAAGTCTGGTCCGATGACGATCTTCTCGTTCCCAGGCTTGCGTGAGGTTGGTCCGTCGACCGGAGCGAGAACCGCGATTGGCCGACCGGCCCGAGCAATGACGATGCTCTCGCCGGCCTCGACGCGCGCCAGGAGGCGGGATAGATGCGTCTTGGCCTCGTGGACATTTACCGGCATGGCCGGAGTCTGCCTTAGTCAACTTGGTTAGTCAACTCGACTAAACACGGACCGGGCGGCCGCCCAGCTCCGAGCAGTGATCTAGCCGCGGGCGAGGCCATGGGCAGCTCCTGGTTGAGGTAGGCTGGCCGTCGTGGTTCTCCACGCGACCCCGGTCCAGGTTCGTCGCTGGCGGCGACTCCTGTACCTCGCACTTCTCGTCGTCGCGCTCGCGGTTACGCATGAGGCTGTGTTCATCGTACGCGGCCACGACGCGACGGGCATTTTCCCGACCGACCCTGCGCACGCGTACTGGCCGGCATTCCTGGTCATGGCGCTGGTCGCGTTCGCGGGCCTAGCCTGGTGGGCTCGATGGCGCCTGACCAGTGGCGTTCGCTCAGCGGCCGCGAACCCCACGACGGCCGATCGACCCGCGGACGGCACCTTCGACCAATGGCAACGGTACTTCGCGCGCCTCGCGCCAACGTTCGCGGCGGCGTTCCTGCTACTCGAGAACGCCGAGCACCTGATGAGCCACGGCCACATCGAAGGCGTGGGCGTCTATACCGCACCGGGAGCGGAACTCGCGCTGCCGGTGCTACTGTCGGTGGTCGGCGCCATCTCGCTGCTGGGCGCCCTCGTGCGCTGGCGCGAGATCACGCTCATCGAGCGGTTGCGCGCCATGCGTGCCCGGGTGGCACATCGCCGACACGGCCCCATTTCGCAGGCGCCGCACTGGCGCGTCACCGCCGCGCTCGTCCAGCTTGAGCTCTTGATGGCCCGAGACGACCACGGCAGGGCACCGCCACAGGCCTCCGCGATCTGACTTCGTCCGGGCGCGCGAAAAGGCGCCGTCAGGACACGCCAATCGAGACTGTCGGAGGTATTTCGTGTCTATTTCTCTGCTGCGGCGCGGGCTGACGATGGCCGCGGTCCTCATTCTTCTTGCGTTAACGGCGATCACTCCCGTTCTTGCGCACGAGGAGCGGACCGTCGCCGGCTACGACATGGAAGTCGGCATGATCGGAGAGCCCGTCTTCACAGGACAGAAGAGCGGCCTCGAGTTTTCCGTGTTCAAGGACGACGTGCCGGTGATCGGCCTACAGGACACGCTCCAGGCTGAGGCGATCTTCGGCGAGGCGCATCGAAACCTGCCGATCAGCAGGCGTTTCGGCGAGGACGGCTGGTACCAGTCGTACTTCTTCCCGACCGTCGCCGGCCCGTACACCTTCCGCATCTTTGGCACGATCGAGGGAAACGCGATCGATGAGACGTTCACCGCTGGCCCCGACGGCTTCGGCGAGGTCCAGGAGGCATCCTCCGGTCAGTTCCCCACAACCCTCCCCGCGCTGAGCGACATCTCAGCGCAGGCCCAGAAGGGCGCCGACGCGGCCGGCCAGGTGACGCTCGCACTGGGGCTGGGCGGACTGGGCTTTCTGCTCGGGCTGGTCGGGATCGGCCTGGCCGTTGCCGCGCGCAGGCGTCCTGCCTGACGCGGAGTCGGTTCGCCTCATGCGACGTCTGAAGGCAGCGCTGCTGGCCGTCGCCTTGTTCTGGATTGCTGGTCCGACGCTCGCCGGGCCAGCCTTCCAGGCGGTGTCCGCGCACGCCCAGCTCGTGAGCAGCGTGCCCGGCGCCGGTGAGCGGCTCGACCAGGCGCCGAGCCAGATCATCCTCGTCTTCTCTGAGCGCCTTGATCAGCTGGGCACCGCCGTTGATCTGCTCGATGCCGATGGTCGGCTGATCCTGCGTGGCTCGGGCGCCATCGATCCGGCCGATCAGCGATCGTTCCTCGTCCCGCTGCCGGCGCTGGGCGACGGCCTGTACACGGTCAACTGGCGCTCTCTGTCAGCCGATGACGGCCATTCGATACAGGGCTTCTTCAGCTTCGGCATCGGCGACGACGTCGTGGTGCCGGGCGCCGGCCAGGGTGACGGCGGCGACATTCATTCGGGCCACGGTCTCGTTCAGTCGGTCATCGAAACGATCGCACGCATTGCGGCGGAGCTGGGTGCGATGCTCGCCCTGGGCTTCGTGCTGATCGCCCTTGCAGTCCTCCGTCCCGTCGATGCGGGGGCCGCGCGGGTAGTCGGCCGGTGGGCTTCGTTGGCGCTCATCGCCGCCGGTCTTGGTGCGGCGGCGCTCATTCCGCTGGTGGCAAGCACGGCAGTAGTCGATCCGGTGGCCTACGCCCTCCAGACTGGCTCCGGACAGCTTCTCGTCGCCCGAGCCGCGCTCGGACTGGGCATTGGCAGCGTGGCACTGCTGATCGCGCGCGGCGCGGAACTCTCGGCCGCCTTCGCCGCCGCTGGTGGCGTGGCACTCACTCTGCTGCTCGCCCTGTCCGGCCACGGCGCCGGGTTTGAGTCCGCCGCGCCCATCCTCTTCGTTGCCGTCCATGTCGCGGCCGCGGGCTGCTGGCTGGCCGGCCTCCTTGGGTTGGCGTGGCTGATCCTGGGCAACGGCGGCAGGCACCGACCGTTGCTCGGCGCATCGATCCCGCGCTTTTCTGCGGTCGCCCTCGTGTCCGTGGGCCTGTTCGCGACGACCAGCCTGTACCTGTGGTGGCTGATGAACCGCGCCGTGATCGACCTCGCATCGAATTACGGCGTCCTGCTCGTCGTCAAGGCGGTGCTCGCCCTCGCCGCCATCGCGCTGGGCGGGCTGAGCTACCTCGGTTGGCGATCCACGGGCGCGCTTGGCGTCAACCGCCGCATTCCCATCGAAGCGGGACTGGCCCTTGCCGTGGTCGCGGTGACCGCGCTGCTGGCAAGTGGCTCACCGCCCGGCCCCACGCGGCCCATCCCGATCGAGCGCGCCGCGACCAGCAGCCCCAACGAGCTCAACGCCAACCTGTCGCTGCTGCCCGCGCGACCCGGACCGAACCGCGTGATCGTCAACCTGCCGGACTCCGTGGTGACCGGCCACGAGACGCTCGAGCTCGTGCTTCAGCGGCTCGATCAAACTGGCGAAACCAGGGTGGTGCTGACACTTGTTCCGGACAATCCACAGATCGGCGCCACGGGCGCGACGGATGTGCCGATGCCGCCCGGCAGCCAGTGGGACGCGAGCGCCCGGCTGATGCTGCACGACGCGGAGCTGTCGCGTGCCCGCTTCGTGTTCGCGTTCGACGATGCCGGGCTCAGCCAGGGCCAATCGCGGCCCGTCCTCGATCCGCTCGCCCTGGTGGCCCTGGCCCTCGCAGCAGCGGCGGTCTTTGGCTTCACCATCGTCCTCGCCGGCGGGGCACTGCCCCGGGTCGAACGACGCCTGGGCCGCCTGACGCTCTTGGCTGGATCCATAGCCGCCGCGCTCCTGGCGGTCGCGGCATTTATCGTGGGGCCACAGCTGTGAGGTACGTCTTCCGGTGACGATCCTCTTCCCGCCGCCGATCAGCCCGAGCCTGATCATCGGGCTGGCTGCTCTGCTCCTGGGGGTGCTCGGGTTCGCCATCGCCGCACGCCTGCGCGGCTCGACGCTCGGCAGCTTGGTCGTGACGCTGCGGCTGCTGTTCCTGGCCGTGGGCGTGGTGATGACCCTCTCGGGCCTCTTCGCGGCGACGCCGCAGACGCAGCTGGCCAACCCGATTCCGGCCACGGTCGATTCAATCAGCGCGGGTGAGGAGGTCTACCTGAACACCTGCGCCGCGTGCCACGGAGTTGATGCTCGCGGCGGCGGACCACAGTCGGGGACGACACAGGTCCGACCACCGGCGCTGGTCGGTCCGGGCAGTCACCTGGGCCAACACACAGATGGCGACCTGCACTACTTCATCGGCAACGGCCTGCC